>JBBITS010000089.1:4326-9540 GCA_037440665.1 Chloroflexota bacterium | reverse complement strand
GCTCGAGCACCACGTGGCCCAGAAGTTGATGATCGTTGGCGTCCCACGAAGATCGTTCAGACGAACCGACTCGCCGTCGGGCGAGTAGGCGACAAAGTCGCGGGCGAGCCGGCCCTTCGTTGTTCCGACCTCGATGCCTTCGGGAGCAAGCGTGTTCAGCAGGCCGGCTCGCGGAGTCGAAGCGGTGCTGTCCTGCCAGGCAAGGAAATAGAGCGCGACGCCGGCCGCGGCCAGAACCGGCAGAAGGAGTAGCATCCGCCTCCAGTCGACGATGGCCACGAACAAACGCAGCACGTTACTCGCGCCTGAAGAGGCGAGCGAGGATTCCGCCGCGTGCTGATGTTGCCTCTTCCTCCTCGGGAGCTGGCGCATAGCGCGCCAGATGGCCGCGCAGTTTCTCATCGGGGATGTAGCCCTGCATCCGCGAGGCCTGCTTTCCGTCGCGGAACAGGATCATGGTGGGGATGTTGCGGACGCCGTACCGGGCCGCTGTCGCCGGGCTGTAGTCGATGTTCAGCTTGCCGAACGTGATCCGCCCCTCATAGTGTTTAGCGGCGCGTTCGACCACCGGTGCGACGGCTTTGCACGGGCCGCACCAATCGGCGTAGAAGTCGACGAACAGGAGCGGCTCGTTCTGGCGCAGTTCTTCGAACATGTCGTCGTCCAACTCCCCCACCAGGCGGCTCATTCCAGTCCCCTAGCCCACGCCATGAGTTCCTCCAGCTTGCCCTTTGCGGCCTCTGGGATATCCGTTTGCGGCGGTTGACTCGCGGGTCCTGGCAAGGCCTCGCCTACAACGATTGCTCCCACCATCCCCGATCCCTCGTGCGGAATGCAGTAGTAGTGATAGATGCCTTCTACCGTGAAGGTGTGTTCAAAGCTGTCGCCTTCGTCGTAGAGCACATCAGAGTTCCAGGGCTCCGCCTCCTCCGGGACGCGGCCCCGGTACCGCTGGCTGTTGGCCTGGTGATACGCCGTCGCGGAGTGACCTGCCGACCGTACTTGCCAGCGCACGGTCTCGCCGGGGCGGATGACCAGGCGGTCGGGGAAGAACGCGAGTTCGCCCTCAGGACCGCCCATCTCGACGAGATGAACGCCCCCTTGGGAGCCGGCCGCCCCGGAGTCATTCCCGCCGCCACAAGCCTGTAGCAGCGGCCAGGCCACGGTCGCCAGGGCGGCGCCTCCAGTCAGGTGCATGAAGGAACGGCGGCTCAACGTCCTTCGTAGCCGTCGGCATGGTAGCTCTCCAGGCGTCATTGCGGCGGCGAGGTCGGCATGAAGCCGTGATCAATACCCGGCTGTACTTCGCCCCACGGCATCGTGAAGCTGTCCACGGCGATATGACGGAACCAGTAGCCATCTTCGCCGCCTTGACCGCCATGGCAGGCGTCGGCGCTGTCGCTCGGGCAGTCCTTCTGGTGAAAGTGCGTGAAGCCATCGCCGAACTGCTCGTTGACGCGTTCTTGCTCAGCGGCTGTGAACGCACCGGGCACGGCCTGACCCACGTACCACAGCTCCTCTGCATCGTCGACTGGACCATCGAAATGCAGGAAGAGAAGCGTGCCGTCATCCAACTCCATGAACAGATGGTCGGGCATGGGGGGATCGATGGGCGTGTCAGTGTAGGCAGCCCGCAACTGACCCATCTGGACGGCTTCCGCACTATCGCTGTCGCTGCTCCCGCAAGCGGCCAAAAGAAATACTCCCAATGCGGCCAGCGCCAGCGTCCCTCCAGTCAGACGCCATTTCATCTGTGATACCTCCTTGCTTGTCGTCGGTCTCGTCGCCGAGGCTAGCCACATTGAGGGCCTAAGGATGTGATCGTGCTCACGTTCGCCCCGTCCTCTACGGCGTCCAAACCCGCGTCTCCGGCTTGAAGGCGGCCCAGGCGAACCAGAAGTGATCGCCGTGGATGACCGGCGTCAGTTGCGCGCCCTCGAGCGGGCCATCGACTGACTTACCCAACAGGTCCCACCGGCTGCCCGTTTCGTTGTCGACGTCTTCCCATCGTCCGCGCGGAACGTGAGGGCGTGGCCGTCCGCCTCGGGGAGGAAGACGCCCGACGCCCCGACGTCGCGAGAGTCCACGATAGAGGATGCGTCCAGCGCAGACTTCGTGCCCGGCTGGAAGAAGACGACGATCGGCCTCCCGCCGACGGCATCCTCTACCACCAGCCGGTCAGTTAGCGCACTGAACGGGTAGGCCACAGTCTCGCCGTTCAGCTCGACTGCCACGACGCGCTCCGCGGGCGGCAGCCTACCATCAGCCTCGCCCTGGAACAGGAACGGGTCGGTCGTATCGTCGTAGCCGACGTACGGGTTGCGTCCGTAGTCTCGATCGAAGCCGGTATCACGGGACAGCACGAGCCCGGCGGGATGAGCGGTTTTGAAGTCTGCAAAGGAGACGGTCGAGGCGGGCACGAAGTCGAGGACCGTGCCTGTGAGCGAGCCGACGATCGCCTCGCCGGTGAACTGCTGCCACCAGCTTTCGGTCTGGCGGTCATACATCACGAGGTCGCTGTTGCGTAGGAGGCCGGAGACGCCGAAGTCGTGGATAGTGCCGCCGACCTCGCGCTCGAACCCGATGGCGGAGTTGCAGAGCGGGCAGTACGTGACGGCCAGCGGAACGTCGCCGACAGTGTCGTTCACGATCTCATGCCAGATCAGAATCTGGACGGGGTAGGCGCGCGCCTCGTCGTTGACCTCCACGACGATCACGGGCTCACGGTCGTCTAGGAACGACGCCGCCTCATCCACGGAGACGAACGTCGGCTCGTCGATGGCGGGAATGCCGTCCTTGCCCGGCCCGCCAGAGACGAGCTCGGCCGGTTCGACTGCATGCTTTGCAAAGTCCGTGTTGGGCCACGCCAATCCAAAGCGGTTGCGGAACTCCTCAGTCCGGTCTTCTGCCGTTGCCAGGCTGGCATCATCGCCACCGTCGGCTGGCTGATCGACGGCGGCATTGCCCCCGCAGGCCGCAGCGATGACTGCTCCGGCAGCCACGAGGGCAGCCAGGTAACTAACTCGTCTGGGTCGCAACGATCGTCCCCTCGTTCCAGCCGGACGCCGTCGCCTCAAGCGCTGCCTTCAGTTCGCCGGCGTCTGGGACGACGCCCTGCGAAAAGATCCGGCCGTCGATAGTCACCACGGGCGCGTGCCACCCGCCCCGACGAAGGGCGTCCAGAGCGTGGCGCAGCCAAGGCTTGATCTCAACGTTGGTGTCGTCGCGGCCCAGTTCCGCCACGACTTGCTGCACCTTTCTGATCGTGAGGTCACACTCCTCGCAGAAGCGGTGGGGGATGCTAAGCGGGCCGAGCTGGCGACCCGTGATCGGATAGACGGTCACTGTTGGCATTTCTCATATCCTCTGGCGGTAGGATACGGCTGACGCGCCCGCTTTTGGTGTAGGCAGGATCACAAAGGAAGGGAACTTGGCGTCATCCAGGGGCGCCGTTACGACTCGGCAAGCGCTTTCAGGCCTTCGGCGTCCTTGATGCTGATAGAGAGGCGGTCGAGTTCGATCAGGCCGTCTCGCCGGAACTCGTTGAGGATGCGCGTGACCGTCTCGCGATAGGACCCGACAGCGTCCGCGAGGTCTTGATGCGACACGCCGTCGACGCGCTCATCCGGCGTCCCCTTAGTGAGACGCAGGATCTCGGCGGCCAGCCGGGCCGGGACGCTCTTGAAGGCCACGGTCTCGAGGCGGGTCTCTACCTCGCTCAGCCGGTTCGCGAGCAGTTCTAGGAAACGCAACGCGACCTGCGGCTTGTTGACGAGCAGGTGTTCAACGTCTGAGCGGCTCATGACGCAGAGCGTGCACTCCTCGGCCGCCTCCGCAAACGTGTCGTGCATCCCCTGGCCGATGAGCGACATCTCGCCAAAGACGGTGCCGGCGTCGACGCTGGTCAGCACGAGCTTCTTCCCATCGGGATTGATCCGGAACAGGTTGACTCGACCCTGCTTGAGCACGAACAGGACCTCCCCCGTCTCCCCGGGCGTATAGAAGACCTTGCCGCGGCGGCACGTCGTCATCGCCGTCACCCGCTCGATCTCCTCCATGTCCCGCGGAGTGAGGTCGCGGAAGATATCAGTCTCAGAGAGAAGCGCTAGCTTGCCGCCGCCGCTTGCTGCCGCGGGAGGCTGGCGCTTTCGGGAAATCCCATGGAGGATGCGCATGGCTACAGTCTACGGCAACGCCTCAGGGCTGAGCAGCGACTCGATCGCGCGGCGCAGGTCGGACGGGTCCGGGTTCCCGATCGAGATCACCTTGTCGTCCAGCACGAACGTGGGCACAGCGAAGACATCGCTGATGGCCGACGCCTCGGCGACATCGATGACTCGGACCGACATGCGCGGATAGGCGTCGCCCATCTCTTGAGCGATCTCCATTGCCCGTTCGCAGAAGCGGCAGCCGGTCTCCACATACACGTCCAATCGCACTGCCCTGCTCCTCTTCACTCTAGATTCAGTGGGCGCGCCCTGATGTGATCTTGATCACCAAGGGCGCGGCTTCTAAGTTCCGACAGCCTGCTCGCGGGCGGGCTTCACCTGCCTGGCATCACCGGGGAACTCGATCTGGTAGGTCCGGTACAGCCAAGGGATCTTGATGATGCCGAGCAGGTTGAGCCCCATGACGATCAGGAGCGCGCCGGCGACCTTCTCGATCGTGTCCAGGTTGTCTCGGACCACGTACCCCACCGCGCCCACGGACGCGCCCAGCGTCACGAAGATCGCCGAGAAGCCCAGCACGAAGGCGAGCGCGTGGCGGAACGTAACGCTCCGCTGCGCATCGGCCTCCTGGGCGCTGATGCCGGCCAGGTGCGCCAGATAGGCCGGCACCATAGGCAGGCAGCAGGGCGACACGAAGGCGATTATCCCGGCCGCAAAGGCGACGATGAAGCTGGCCGGGCTCTCTACGTCGATGCCAGCCAGCCCCTCTTCGGCTCCTGTTACCGTGCCAACGCCGCCCGTGAAGTACTGATTGAAGATCGTGAAGCGGTCGAGGAAGATCAGCGCGCCGATGAAGATTACCAGCAAGCCGCCAGCCACCTCGAGCACTGGCATGATGGGACGGATCTTGCGCATCCCGCGCATCACTTGGCCCAGCATGAGACCGGTGGCCAAGAACGGCAGGCCCAGCCCAAGCGACCAGGCCAACAGCAGGAACGTGCCCTTGAGCACCGTCGCGGACGACGCCGCGAGCGCTAGGATCGCC
>JBBITS010000089.1:0-4275 GCA_037440665.1 Chloroflexota bacterium | reverse complement strand
TCCAGCCCACCGCGAAGGCCGAGCCGATCCCGAACGACTTCCCGTAGCGCAATATGCCGGCCATTCAACGCTCCTGGTGTGTAGACGCAGTGTCCACCACAAACAGGCTGGCTCACCGTGATCGCAGTCACGTTCCGTAAGGTGTTCGAACTCGGTGATCACGGTTACATGCACCGGCGCCAGCGTTGCGTATGCTTCGTCGTGCGAGGTGAGAAACATGGCAAAGAAGGGGAGGCGCGTCCGCCGAGCGGACTCGCCGCTACGCTGGTGGATGAAGCAGAACCAGCGCTGGGTCCGGCGGCTCGGCATCCTCGTGGCGTTGACGGCAGTCGCCGCCGTGCTCTGGTTCGTCGTCGACCCACTTCAGGGGCCGCCGACCGCCATCACAGAGAGCGGCGAGGCGATCAAGGCAGGCGTCGTCGACACGCCGGGCGCGGCGGCGCGCACCGGCAGTAGAGCTCCCAACTTCGTTCTGCCCGACTACGATCAACAGGCGGTCTACCTCGACCAGTTCCAGGGCAAAGTCGTTTTCGTGAACTTCTGGGCGAGCTGGTGCACGTTCTGCGAGCGTGAAATGCCGGACATCGTGCGCCTCGCCGAGCGGTTCCCGGATGATGTGGTGGTGCTTGCCATCAACCGTGGTGAATCAAAAGGGACCGCGGATGGGTGGACCCGCTCGCACGACTTTCCAGACCTGCCCAACATGCACTGGGTGCTCGATTCAGGCGAAGACGTGGTCGACGAATATCGCGTGGAGGGCATGCCCCAGAGCTTCGTGGTCGACGCGGATGGCCTGATCCGACAGGAGATCCGGCGCGTCGCTGAGTACGATGAGATGGTGGCCGCCGTTCAGCAGGCGCTCGGGACCAGCGGCGTCAGTTCTTCGGGCGAACGTGCCGGGGAGTAACGGCTGCCGGCGCAAACGCACGTGATGTCTTCCAGACAATCGGCTGGCTCTGCTGCGGTCTACGACTTCCTGAAGCGTGTCAATGCGGCCTCGCTGCGCCGTAACTGGCGTGTCGAGGGGGAAGGGCTGGAGCGCCTGCAGGAGTTCCGACGCGGCATCCTCGCATTCAACCATGGGCACCTGGTTGACGGGACGGTGGTGATGCCGCTCGTGCGGGAGCGTATCCTCTTCCTGTGCGACGCGCGCGCTGTCGACACCCCGATCCTCGGTCACGTGCTGCGCGCGATGGGCGTCCTCCGGGTGGACGTCACGCGGCCCGACCCGGGCGCTGCCCTGGCGGCCGCCCGCGCGGCGAGCGCTGGTCACCTGTTGGGGATTTTCCCGGAAGGCCGGATCAGCGGTCCACGTGGCCTCCTACCGGTGCGACCAGGCGTCGCCTACTTCGCGGCCAGACTGGAGCTGCCAGTGCTGCCCGTAGCGATGTGGGGTCTCGAAGCGTTCAACCGGCCTCTCGACGTGTATGTGAGACGTATCCGTCCAGTCATCAATGTGCGTGTCGGCACGCCGCACGTGGTCTCCGTGCCTGCACGCGATGGCGGGGCTCTGCGTGCGGCGGCTGATGGCATCATGGTCCTCATCGCCGACATGTTGCCGCCCGCATTGCGCGGAGCCTACCGGCACCGTCCGAACGTTACCAACGTGGGCAGGCGGCACTCAGCGTCCGCTGTGTGGCGCCGCTACATGCTGCGTGGGAAGCTCCGGCCGCGGTGTGGTAGAATAGTGGCGAGCATGTGAGTCAGCCGGCTGGCCCAACCACCGAGCAGCTCGCGCGCCTCGGCTTGACGAGGGAGCGCTGGGAGGCGATCCGCGCGGACGCGCTCGCGCGCGAGGCAAGGGCACCGAGGGTGGGCGGCCGAGCGCCCGACTTCGAGCTGCCACTCCTAGACGACCGCGCTAAAACGGTGCGCCTCTCGAGCTTCCGCGGCGAGCGGCCGGTGGCGCTCATCTTCGGCTCCTACACCTGACCGCCCTTCCGCAAGCAGGCCGGGCGCCTGCAAGAGTTGAACCGCCAGTACGGCGATAGCGTTGAGTTCCTCGTCGTCTACATCCAGGAAGCGCACCCGGCGGATGGCTGGCAGCTTCAGATCAACGAAGACGAAGGCGTTCTCTACGCCCAGCCGGTGTCGCTCGATGAGCGCGTGCACGTCGCCGAGGCGTGCGCGCTCCACCTCGATCTCGAGATATCGACCGTCATCGACGACATGGAGAACAGCACAGACCTGGCCTACTCGGCGCTCCCCGACCGGCTCTATCTGATCGGTACGGACGGAGCGATCGTGTACCGAAGCGGTCCCGGCCCTGTGGGGTTCAAGCCGGACGAGCTCGAGGCGGCGATCGTAAGCTATTTCGGCAGCGCGGGCCGGGCCGGCTCCGCGAAAGGGTGAATGTGCAGCGGGGCGTGGATCGTGCCCGCCTGAAAGCGCCCATCATCATCACCGTACGACCTCAACACTTCCTCGCCCAGCCGTGCGCCCTGCTCGAGCAAGCGGTCGACGGCAGCCAGGTTGCCTAGACTGACCGGAGATTCAATCCCGGGCTGTACCAGGGTGATCCGGGCTCGGGGTGCGAGGCGCTCCACGTCTCGTTCCACGCGCTCTCGCTGCACGATATCCAGCGTTTGACTCCAGAGGCTTGGGATGTCGTTCGGTCGCGTGCCCTCGATGCACCGGGACAAGTCGACAGCCAGGATATCGCTCGCGCCCAGCTCAACCGCAGTATCGAGGTCCAGGTTGGCCAGCACACCGCCGTCGACGTAGAGGTCGCCGTTGATCTCGACTGGGCAGAAGATGCCCGGAAGCGCGGTGGAGGCCAGCACGGCACGCGATATGGGTCCATCGTGGAAAACCGACTTATAGCCCTGCGTCAGATTGGTGGTCGTGATGTAGAGCGGGACCTTCGTCGCCGCGAAGTCGTCCTCGGGCGCATGGCGTTCGACGAGCTCTCGTAGGAATGTTGAGTTCGTGAGGCAGAGTTGACGGGAAACGATCTGGTACACGACACGCATCGGGTTGAACAGGAACAGGCGGCGGTCGCGGAGGCTGCGCCAGATCTCTGCGAGCCGCTCGGCGCCGTCGGCGTCGGGATGGAAGGCCAGGAAGGCGCCGTTGAGCGCGCCGGCGCTGGTCCCGATGATCATCGATGGGCGGTACGACGTGCGAAAGAGCGCCCGCAGGAAGCCCGCCTGCAGGGCACCAAGCGCACCCCCGCCGCTGAGGACGAGGGCGCGCGGCCGACCAGCCGAGGCGGTGATCTCGGCGGGTCGGCTCTCGTGTGGGGAGCGATCCTCGCTCACGTTACGTTCGACCTGTCTAGGCGAGGGTGCCGTACGTGACGCCCACGATCAGTCCGAACATGACGTGCAGCATGAAGAAACCCATGACAGTGAGCGGTGGGTAATTCAGGCCGAAGAATCCTGGCGGGTCCAGCAGCTCCTCGTCCGGTGAGACCGAACCGCCGCCAGCGAACGCCGGGACCAACTTTGGATGCGCCGGGCGCATGCGCGGGTGCATCAGTGGCATGACGCCAAGCATCGTGCCCGCGACGGCGGCGTGCACAAAGCCGATGAGCGCGCCTGCTCCCGCGCCGGCGCCCGCCGACTCGATATCTAGGCCCGTGAGCACGCCGCCGTGGATCAGGCCGAAGGCGGCGCTCATCATTCCGTGGATCATGAGTCCGGCTACGTAAGCTACCGCTCCGGCAGGCACGACCATCGTGCCGACGATCTTCAGGAAGTCCATCTTCATGTGTCGTGGCAGCATCCAGATCATGGGGTAGAGCACGGCGACCATCGCCGCTCCACCGATGAGGCCTCCTGCGACTGCAGCTCCTGCGTTCATGGGTTACCTCCGAGTGCTTTCTGATGCTAGCGTAGCGATCCGGTTGAGGGCCCACTGTGATCTGCGTTACATGCCGTGCGGGAGGGCCGCTGCCGATACTTCCTAGAATGCCTGTCTTCGCTGCGCGCGAGCTAACCGGAGAGCCGCCAGCCCCTGAGACGCGGCTTGCCGTCGTGTCCCAGGCCCGTGGCGTGCCCGGGCATCCCCTGCGGCCGTTTCATGTCGGCGTTGCAGCCGTCTGGCTCGCCGCGTCAGTAGGCGTCGTGGCTGTGAGCGATGAGCCGGTCGCGAGCGGAGTGATCCTGGCCGCCGTGGCAGTCCTCGAGGCGATAGCACCGGTCGACGACTACGGGCGCAAGTCGCGCCGAAAGGCACGCCGGTCGTCTGCGCGGCAATCTGCGCGATGGTAGTGTCAGAGCCTTGTCCCAGGTCGACGCCGCCAATCCGCACGAGCAGGCGGCCCTCCGGCGT
>JBBITS010000088.1:0-9569 GCA_037440665.1 Chloroflexota bacterium | reverse complement strand
GGATCGCCGCCTTCAGGTTCGGCACGCCTTCCAGCGGCGGCCGCGCGGTGATGATCTGGGAGGCCAAGGACGGCAGCGTCGCAACCTACACGTTCGAGGAGATGCGGCGGTGGTCGAACCAGTTCGCCAACGCCCTGCGGACCCTGGGCATCGACCGAGGCGACCGCGTCTTCGTGTTCATGGACCGCCTTCCTGAACTCTACGCCGCTGTCTTCGGCACGCTGAAAGCCGGTTGCGTCATCAGCCCGCTGTTCTCCGCCTTCGGCCCTGACGCCGCCCGCGACCGCATGAAGGACGCCGGCGCGCGCCTGCTGGTCACGACGCCGGAGCAGCGCCACAAGGTGAACCAGTTCAAGGGCGATCTGCCGGACCTGGAGCGCATCATCATCGTCTCGCACGGCCATCGCGCGCCAACCGGGGACGGCGAGCTGGCGTGGGACGACGTTGTGGCCGGACAACCCGACGAGTTCGAGATCGTGCGCACCGGTCCCGAGGACCCAGCGGTGATGCACTACACGTCGGGCACTACCGGGAAGTCCAAGGGCGCCTTGCATGTGCACAACGCCGTCCTCGGCCACTACGCGACGGGCAAGTACGTGCTGGACCTGCATAAGGACGACCTGTACTGGTGCACGGCTGACCCCGGATGGGTGACGGGCACTTCGTACGGCATGGTCGCGCCCTGGACCAACGGTGTAGCGTCGCTGGTGTACGAGGGCGGGTTCGCCGCCAGCCGCTGGTATCAGCTCATCGAGAAGCACCGGGTAACCGTCTGGTACACGGCGCCCACCGCCATCCGGATGCTCATGAAAGCTGGCGAAGACGTCGCCCGGCGTCACGACCTCTCCAGCCTGCGCTACGTTATGTCGGTGGGCGAGCCGCTGAATCCGGAAGGCGTCGTCTGGGGCGAGCGCGCCCTGGGTCTGCCTATCCACGACAACTGGTGGCAGACCGAGACGGGCGGCATCATGATCGCCAACTACCCGGCGATGGACATCCGACCCGGCAGCATGGGACGTCCCGTGCCCGGCATCGAAGCCGCCGTCGTCGACGAGAGCGGCAAACCGGCCGAGCCGGGGCAAGAGGGCGACCTGGTGCTGCGCCCGAACTGGCCCTCTATGTTCCGCGCCTACTGGCAGAATGAGGCGATGTACAACAGCCGGTTCCGCAACGGCTGGTACGTCACCGGCGACCGGGCGCGCATGGACGCCGACGGCTACTTCTGGTTCGTCGGCAGGGCCGACGACGTCATCAACACCGCCGGGCACCTGGTGGGACCGTTTGAGGTCGAGAGCGCGCTCATCGAGCATCCGGCGGTCGCCGAAGCGGGCGTCATCGGCAAGCCCGACCCGGTGGCGATGGAGATCGTCAAGGCGTTCGTCACGCTCAAGGACGGCTTCGAGCCGAGCGACAAGCTGCGGCGGGAGTTGCTCGGCTTCGCGCGGGAGAAGCTGGGCCCCGGCGTGGCTCCGCGCGAGATCGACTTCGTGGCGTCGCTGCCCAAGACGCGATCGGGGAAGATCATGCGCCGGCTGCTGAAGGCACGCGAGCTGGGCCTGCCCGAAGGCGACACCAGCACGCTGGAAGAGGACTGACGCTGGAGGTTGGAAGTTGGAGGCTGGAAGGCCACGCTTTGGCGTGGCGGACGGGCGCTACAAGTCCCGGCGCTTGCAGCAGTAAGGAGTGCGTTGATGCGATGGTTGATGATGGCGGTGGCGCTGGCGGCTGGCCTCTCCCTGGCCGCTTGCGGCGGCGACGGTGGCGATGGGGATGACAAGGAGGTCTCGGCTGAGTTCCAGGAGGCCGCCGCGGCCGCGGTGGCGGACGCCCTGCTGACCTCGGGCGACCTGCCTGGCGACTGGGAAGAGGAGCCAGCCGACACCGATGAGGACGAACTGGACCTGGAGGGCGACTGCGCTCAACTGAACGACCCTATCGAAGGCCACCCGGACACCGTCGCCAGCGACACGTCCAACGACTTCAGTGGACCCGATGACCAGACCGTCAGCTCGGCAGCCGCGGTGTTCGCCAGCGAGGACAAAGCGGGCGACGTGTTTGACGAGTTCAACGACCTCCTCTCCGACTGCAAGGACGATTTGCTGGACGCCCTTGAAACCGTCGTGATGGAGAGCATCGCCGGAGAAGACGAGGAGATCGAGGTGGACGCCGACGTGTCGTTCGACGAAATCGACTTCGCCGATCTGGGCGACGAGTCGAGCGCCCATCGGCTCGGCCTCACGTTGACCGCGGGCGGCATCACTCTGGAGACCTTCATGGATATGATCGTCTTCCGCGAGGGCAGCATGCTCGGCGGTGTGTTCTACATGGCCTTCGGCGGCGCCGACAGCGCCGAAGAGGAAATCGCCGGCATCGTCGCGGGCAAGGTCGCGGCCGCGAACGATTCGCTGCCGGATTAGGCGGCGCTGGCGTCGAGGGTGGCTTTCGTCATGGATGCGGAGACTGAAGGCCACGCTTCAGCGTGGCTCAAGTGTGTCGGTCCATTAACCTTGGCGGGCGGTCAAAGGCTTACCCCTAGCCCCCGTAGTACACTCCGCACTCGGCGAGCGTGAGCGGCGCGCTCTCGCGCCGCACTCCGGCTTCGATGACCTCGGCGACCACGACGTTGTGGTCACCGCGCTCGACGACGTCGGTCAGGCGGCACTCGAACCACGCGGGAGCGTCGACGAGGAGCGGCGCGCCGTTCGCGCCCGGCTCGAACGCGTGGCCGTTGATGCTCGCGCCGTCGGCCTCCGTGGGCCGGAAGAAGGCGAAGGCCATGTCCTTCTGCCCGCTACCGAGCACGTTGACGGCGAACCTGCCGCTGCCGCGTATGTGGTCCATGATGCCGCTGTCGGCCTTCACGCCCAGGGCGACGAGAGGCGGTTCGAACGACACCTGGGTCATCCAGTTGACGGCTGCGGCGCCGATCTCGTCCTCGTGCCGGGTGGTCAGGACATAGAGGCCGTAGGGGATCATGCGGAGAGCGTTTTTCTTTGCTGCTTCGTCCATGTTGCAAGACCTCCAGTGAGTGTGGCGGCTCCGAATCAAGCTAGCCTACACAGGGGGCGGGAGGCCGGTCAATCTGTGCCGGATCGCGGCCGGGCGCGCGAGATAAGGGTCTTGCCCAGGGGGCACGGCGGTGCCGTGCCCGTACGGCGCGCCGAAGGTCGGGCCGGAGCAGGAGATCAGGGTTTTCCCTGATAGGCCGGACTCCACGGACGCACTACGCTTCGAGGCATGACGGCGTGGCAGCTTCTGCACAAGTGGTACATGCCCTTCGTGGCGTTCGCCGTCTGCGCGGCCGGGTCGGCCGCGTGGGCGGTCCACCTCGAGACGCAGCTTCAGCCTGTCGCCGGCGTCGAGATCGGCCTGACGTACGGTCAGGCGTGGCTCCCCCGCGATTCGCTCATCGCCTCTATGACGCCGTACCTCCTGACTGCCGTGCCCTTCGCGTGGCTGTTCTCGACGAGCAGCCGCACCCGCTGGACGGCCTTCTGGGCCGGCGCCGTCGGTGTCCTGCGCATCGCGCTGCCCATCATGGTGCTGGCCATGACCGACGTAGCGGTCCCCGGGTCGAGCCAGCGCTACGTCGACTGGTTCAGCGTGCGCATCATGATCTGGTTCGCCGACGCTGAGGTGATAACGCTGGGCCTACTGCTGTGGTCGGCCTTCGGCACGTTCGCGAAGAACGCGCCCAAGCGCCTGCCGCGCCCTCTCCCGAGCTGGGAAGGCGTGTAGAGCCGGGAGTCACCGATACCCTCTCGCCCCCAACCTCTATCCTCCCGCCTCCAACCTCCAACATCCTATCTCTAGCCCCGCACCCGCTGCCGGTACTGCACAGCCTCGGCCAGGTGCGCGGCGGTGATGATCTCCGAGCCCGCCATGTCGGCTATCGTCCGGCTGAGCTTCAGCACCCGGTGGAACGACCGCGCCGACAGCGACAACTGCGTCATCGCAAGCCTCAGCAACGAAGCCGCCTGCTCGTCCAGACGGACCTGGCAGTGCTCGCGGACCTCGGCGGGCGCCATCTCGGCGTTGCAGGCGACGCGCGTGCCCGCGAACCGGTGCTGCTGCACTCGGCGGGCGTCCTCGACCCTCTCCCGAACGGCCTCCGAGGGCTCGCCCGCGGACTCGCTCGCCAGTTTCTCGTAGTCGACGCGCGGCACCTCGACGAAGATGTCGAGCCGGTCGAGCAGAGGGCCGGAAATACGCTTCTGGTAGCGCGATACCGTCCCCTCGGAGCAGCCGCAGTCTTTCTGCGGGTCGCCGTAGTAGCCGCACGGACACGGGTTCATGGCCGTGACCAGCATGAAGTTCGCCGGGTAGGTGATGGACCCCTGCGCGCGGGAGATGGTGACAACGCGGTCCTCCAGCGGCTGGCGCAGCGCCTCCAACGTCTGCTGTCCGAACTCGGGCAGTTCGTCGAGGAAGAGCACGCCCCGGTGCGACAGGCTGATCTCGCCGGGGCGCGGTAGGCGCCCGCCGCCGACGAGCCCGGCGTGCGAGATGGTGTGATGCGGCGCCCGGAACGGCCGCTGTCCGATGAGGGGCGAGTCCGACGGCAGCAGCCCGCTCACGGAGTAGATCTTCGTGACCTCCAGCGCTTCGTCGGGCGTAAGCTGCGGCAGGATGGACGGCAGGGCGCGCGCCAGTAGGGTCTTTCCGCTGCCTGGCGGGCCCGTCATCAGGACGTTGTGGCCCCCGGCGGCCGCGACCTCCAGCGCGCGCTTCACGTGCTCCTGGCCGCGGATGTCGGCGAAGTCCGAGCCTTCGTACATGCGGGCGGCGGGACGGCGTCCGTCGGCGCGGTGCGGGGCGATGGCTTCGCGTCCGATCAGGTGGAGCACAAGCTGCCGCAGCGTCGCTACGGGAATGACTGCGATGCCCTCCACCAGCGCGGCCTCCTCGGCGTCGGCCTCGGGTACATAGGCGCTCGTCATGCCGCGATCGCGGGCGAGGGCCACCATCGGCAGGATGCCGTGCGCGTGGCGCACCTGCCCGTCGAGAGCCAGTTCGCCGAGGAACACGCAACGCTCGACGTCCGACAGCGCCTGCTCCGACGCCAGCAAGATGCCGACGGCGATGGGCAGGTCGTACGAAGGGCCTTCCTTCTTCAGGTCCGCGGGGGCGAGGTTGACGACGACGCGGCGGTGGGGAAACTGCAGACCAGAGTTCTTGATGGCCGAGCGGACGCGCTCCTGCGCCTCGCGGACGGCGGCGTCGGGCAACCCGACGGTGAACATCTTCGGTTCGCCGGGCGTGACGTCGACCTCGACCTCGACTAGCTCACCGCCGAGGCCAATGACAGCGCAGGAGTACACGCGGGCCAACGCCATGACGCTCCGAATCCTTTCGCAGGCGCGGTAGAGGCGAGTATGCCACACGAACAGGGGTTCGACAAGACGGGGGCCAGAGGAACGAGGAAGTCAGGCGACCTTTTCGGAGCGCTTTCGGGGGCGAGCGGTTCTGGCCTGCGCCATCACGCGGGCCATGGTGAGAAGCTGGTTCAGGTTCTCACCGTCGTCAGGGTACTGGACGATCACGCCCTGGGTGTCTCCTGCGGCGCTGGCCTGAACGCGGTCCAGCACCACGTTCGCGCCTTCGACGCCGGTTTCCGGCAGCAGGACTACGAAGTGACCGTTGCCTAAGTAGGCGGCGAGGTCGGTGGCCCGCAAAGTGCGCGCCAGCTCCGCGGTGAGGATCTCGATGGCGTCGCGCGTATCGGCCCAGAAGTTGAGAACAGTCACTGGCTTGTTGTAGCGCGCTGCCCGCGAGAACTCCTCCTGGCAGCGCATCTGGAGATACCAGTAGGCGTAGAGACCCGTGACACGATCGTAGATCGCTAGACGGCGGCCTTCGTCGGCCAGCCGGCGCAGGGTCTCCGAGGCTTCGTCTTCGCTGGGGACGGAGCGTCCGCTCAACCGCCACGCGAGCGTTACCCCGGACGCTACCGCCGCGATGGACAACGCGAAGCTCGCCCATCCCGCGCCGGCGACTACCGCGAGCGTCACCGCAATCGCGGTCGCGGCGAACACGGCGAAGGGCCGGGCCAGCGGCGACAGTGCGGTCCTCATGGCTCGGCTCCCTCCGGCCCCCGCTTGCAGTAGATGATGTTCGCGAACTTCAGCTCCGGCGGGATGTCCGCTGCCGCGCAGTCGGAGCCGGCGTCCGACGCCTCCATCCACGCGTACAGCTCGTAGTATCGCCCGTCGGACAGATACCAGTAGCCACCGATGCTCCCGCGGGCGAGGTCGCCCGGGACGGGGTCGATGTAGGCTCGGAGGGCGCAGCCGGCGTCGTTGGGCGGGAAGGCGCACAGCGTCTGTAGTAGGCCGCCCGTGTTGGGATACGCGCCGAAGTCCTGCGCCAGTTCTTCCAACGCCAGCGCTATGCGGTCCAAGTCTTGCCGGCGCGCGGTATCGCGGATGACGGCACCTGGGTCTGGCGTAGGCGTGGGCTCGGCGGTGGGTGCGGCGCCGCCGGTGGCGGTTGGCGTGAAAACGGGCGCCGGCGCTGACTCACCGTCGCCGCCGACGCCCGCCGCCAGGATGGCGCCGACGACAATGGCGGCGATGAGGACGCTCGCGGGCGCGGCGATCCAGGGGTCGCGCATGGTCCGGGCGAGCATGGGAACGAAGCTGGCCATACTTGTCATAAGGGTAGACGCGACTTCTGTCGAAGCGCCACCCTTATCTCCCCAGGGAGTATCGGCGGATTCGGGTCTGTCGTGAGGCGGAGAGTTGCAGATAGGAAGTAGGAAGCTGGAGGCTAGGAGCGGGAAGACGGGCCGGCACTGGAGTGGCCGAGGGCGTCCTACGGGGGCGGGCTGGGGCGCAGCCAGCCGGCGGCCAGGAGCATGGCTCCGGCGACGGCGAACGGGCCTGCGAAGAGCAGAGTGACCGCGAGGTCGCTGTGCTCCGCCGCGAAGGGAACGAAGACCGCCAGCGCCGCGCCCGCCGCGAGGAGCGCGAAGCCGCCGGTGAAATCGTCCATCCAGGCGACGACTGCTCCGACGGCGCCGAACAGGAGGATGACGCCAAGTACGAAGACCTCGCCCGAAAACGAGTCGGCCAGCTCGCTAATCACCAGAAAGCCGAGGAGACCCACGGCGGCCAGCGCCAGCACGCGGGAGAATCGCCTCAGCCTGACGTCCAATCTCATGACGCTGCCCCCTTTCGGCCCCCAGTGGGGCGCAGGTAGATGAACCAGTACACGGCGCCGACCAGCAGCGCGCCGCCGATGACGTTGCCGATGGTCACGGGCAGAAGGTTGCTCACGAAGAAGTCGGCCCAGGTGAGATCCGACAACTGCGCAGAGGACAGCCCGGCCGCCTCCTTCACGGCTTCTTCGCGCTTCAGCAGCAGGCCCAGAGGTATGAAGTACATGTTGGCGATGCTGTGCTCGAAGCCGCTGGCCACGAACGCGGTGATGGGGAACAACACGGAGACGGCCTTGTCGATGTTGCTGCGAGCGCTGTAGCACAGCCACACGGCCAGACACACCAGCCCGTTGCACAGCACGCCGAGAGCCACGGCCTCGCTGAAGCCCAGGTTGGTCTTGTGGTTGGCGATCTTCAGCGCGTTGGCGCCCACGGCGTAGCCGTTGAACTCCCACTGGTGGCTCGCGTACACCAGCGCGACGGTTGCCAGCGCCCCGGCGAAGTTGCCAACGTATACTAGCGCCCAGTTCCGCGCTACGGCGGCCGTCGTTATCTTCCGTCCGGCCCACGCCATAACGATCAGATTGTTGCCGGTGAATAGCTCAGCGCCGGCGACGACGACGAGGAACAGCCCGAGGCTGAAGGCCGCACCACCGAGGAGACGCGCCACCCCGTAGCCCAGGCCGGATTCTGTGGTTACCAGCGTGAAGAATTCTGCCCCCAGCGAGATGAAGGCTCCGGCCAGCACCGCCAGCACCAGGGTGTTGATCCACGGCATCGTCGCCTTGGCTACGCCGACATCCTCAGCCTTCCTGGCGCGGGCAGCAGGGGGTCGAGGCTCAGGGCGGCAGCCGCCGCTTCGGGCTCCTGCAAGGCAGCATCCTCCTCTGCGCCAGCGGCGCGGCGTCAGGTCACGGGCTCGACGCGCACCGCGCACGCCTTGAATTCGGGCGTCTCCGTGATGGGGTCGTAGGCGTCGTTGGTCAGAACGTTGGTCATTACCTGTTCCGGGAAGTGGAAGCTCAGGAAGACCACACCCTCGGGCGAACGGTCGGTCAGGCGCGCCCGCGCTATCACCTCGCCCCGGCGGGACGCGATGCGGACGCGCTGGCCGTCAGCAATGCCCAGCCGGAAGCCATCGCGCGGGTTGATCTCCGCCAGCTCCTCGGGTAGAAGCTCCCGGATGTTGCGCGAGCGGCCGGTCTGCGTGTGCGTGTGGTACGCCGGGCGGCGCCGGCCTGTCGTGAGAACCAGCGGGTACTCGTCGTCAGGCGTCTCGGCGGGCGGCGTGTACGGCACGGGCTGGAAGTGCGCCGTCTGTTCGCCTGCCCACAGCTCCGAGTGCAGGAACTGCGTGCCGGGGTGGTCCGGCGCGGGGCACGGCCACTGGATGCCGCCCTCCTCCAGCCGCCGGTGCGAGATGCCGGCGAAGATGGGTGTGGCCGACGCCATTTCGTCCCAGACTTCTGATGCGCTCTCGTGGCGCATCGGGTAACCCATGCGGGTCGCGAGGTCGGCGACGATGCGCCAGTCCTCTCGCGCCTCGCCGGGCGGCTCGACCGCCTTGCGCACGAGTTGCACCCGGCGCTCGGTGTTGACGAAGGTGCCGTTCGTCTCCGCCCACGACGCCGCGGGGAGAACGACGTGGGCAAGCTGCGCCGTCTCGGTCAGGAAGATGTCCTGCACCACAAGGAAGCCGGCCTGCTCCAGCGCCCGGCGCGTTTTCGACGCGTTCGCGTCGGAAACCACGGTGTTCTCGCCCATGATGTAGACGGCCTTCACGCGCCCGCGCAGGATCTCGTCGACCGCGGCCACCTTCGTGATGCCCGGGCGCTCTGGAAGCGGCGCTCCCCAGACCTGCGCCCACTTGCGGCGCACCTCCTCGCGGTTCGCCTTCTGGTAGCCGGGGTAGTCCGTGGGGAGGCAGCCGACGTCGCCCGCGCCCTGGACGTTGTTCTGTCCGCGCAGCGGGTTGACGCCCGCGTTCGCCACGCCGAAGCTCCCGCAGAGGATGGCCAGGTTGGCCAGCGACTGCACGTTGTGGACGCCGCAGGTGTGTTCGGTGACTCCGAGCGTGTAGATGATGGCAGCCGGCTTCGTGGTGGCGTACTCGCGCGCGGCCGCAGCAATCTCGGCAGCAGGGACGCCAGTGACGCGCTCCGCATACTCTGGCGTGTAGTCGCGCAGGAACTCCTGGTACTCGTCGAAGCCCTGCGTGTGGCGGGCGACGAAGTCGCTGTCATGCAGGCCCTCCTCTATGATGACGTGGGCCATGGCGTTGAACAGGGCAGTGTCGGAGCCGACGCGGAGCGGCAACCACCGCGTGGCGTAGTTCGTCAGTTCGATCCGGCGCGGATCGGCGACTATGAGCTTCGCGCCCCGGCGGACCGCCGCCTTCACGCGCAGCGCG
>JBBITS010000087.1:0-9604 GCA_037440665.1 Chloroflexota bacterium | reverse complement strand
GTCGTCGGAGTCGGGCCTGGGGAACATGGGCCAGGCGAACTACTCGGCGGCCAAGGAGGGCATCGTCGGCCTCACGCGGACGACGGCGCGCGACCTGGGCCGCTACGGCGTGCGCTGCAACGCCATCCGGCCACGAGCAGCCACCCGGATGACCATCAGCGACGAAATGAAGGCGGCGGCCCAGCGAGGCGGCGCCGCCGGCATGAGCCTCGAGGCCTTCGCGAAGCAGTTTCCGCCCGAGGCCATCGGCCCCTTCGTGACCTGGCTGTGCACCGACGAGGCGGCGAACATCAACGGCCGCACGTTCCTGGTCGCCGGCCGCCAGATCTCGCTGTACACCGAGCCGGTGTGGGAAAGCACCATCTTCGGCGAGAGCGAATGGACGGTGGACAAGCTCAGTGCCATCATGCCGAGGTCGCTGGGGGCCGGGCTGCGCAACCAGTGGCCCGCGCAGGCGCCCAAGGAATAAGCCGGCATCCGAAGTCAGGTATACCAGGGAGGCACCCGTTCGGGCGCCTCTCTCCTTTGCCTCTTGCGCCGGTGTGGTATAAGGGACACGAGTATAGGCGCATTAGCCAAAGGAGGTTCCTATGGTCGCCGAAGCCCCGCCCGCCGCGCCGGCGCCCGCCCCGTACCCGGTCACCTTCGACGTCGACTACCCGGAGAAGCTCTCGCGCCTGCTGATCTTCGTCAAGTGGCTGCTGGCTATCCCGCACTTTATAGTCCTGTACTTCCTTCAACTGGTCGCGAACATCCTGACGTTGATATCGTGGTTCGCCATTCTGTTCACGGGCAGGTTCCCGCGCGGGATGTTCGACTTCCTCGTTGGCGTGGAGCGCTGGAGCATGAGGGCGAACGCGTACGCCTTCTGGCTGATGACCGACAGCTACCCGCCGTTTAGCCTGAAGTAGGCGATCCGGAGGCAAGAGCCTGTTGGAGGGACGGAGCCACTGAAGATCATCTTCACGCGTCATGCTAAGAATCGCCTACGACGTGGGAAGCTTTCACCGGCGCAAGTCGAGGCCTGCATCGACCGTCCTCTTGCCGTGAGACCCGCAGAGAAGGGCGTCTTCAGCTACTGGATTGCCGTCGAAGAGGAATGGCTGCGGGTCGTCGCTGTTCAGGAGGGAGATGCTATAGTGGCGCCGACAGTGATTTTCCCGGCGCGAGCGCCGAGGGATTAAGACGATGAGAATAGAATACGATCGCAAAGCCGACGCTATCTACATCAGCCTCGCTGAAGGAGATGCGGCCGAGACGCGTGAGGTGACGGACACGGTCATCATTGACTTCGATCGTGAAGGCAAACCGCTCGGAATCGAGTTGCTCTTCGTATCCAGCGTGTTGAGTCCGGACGACCTCGCGCGCGTGACAGTTGAGAATCTGCTGGCCGAGCCCGCGCCTGCCTAAGCTGGCCCCGCGTCTCCGGGGACAGCTCGCCTGACGAGTGGCCTGAAGATCAACTCATGCCTCTCTGCTAGCTCCGGCCTGTCCCACCGCGAGTTCGACGCTCATCTCTTTGCCGTAGTCGATGATGACGCCTGCGGCCACCTCGTCGCTTTCTTCGATGGTTCCCTCGCGCAGACGGATGTAGAGCGCGTCCACGGCGGGGTCGTAGCGGATCCTCATTCTGGCCTCCAGTGCTTGGAGACGATCTTACCTCAGGCCCGTCCGTAGCCCGCCCCCGGCCACCCTGCTATCCTGCGGGCGGAATGACCCCGAACGCCTCCCTGAACGGCTGGCCCGACGACAAGACGCTGGAGCAGATCGCCCTCACCCGCGACGAGTACGCCCTGATCCTCGAGCGCCTGGACCGCGCGCCCAACGAGGTCGAGCTGGGTATGATCGGCGCGCTCTGGAGCGAGCACTGCGGCTACAAGAACAGCCGCCCCTTGCTCAAGCGCTTCCCCACCGAGGGCCCCGGCGTGCTGACGAAGATCGGCGAGGAGAACGCCGGCGCGGTCGACGTGGGCAACGGGCTCTGCGTCGCCATGAAGATCGAATCGCACAACCACCCGTCAGCCATCGAGCCCTATCAGGGCGCCGCCACCGGCGTTGGCGGCATCGTCCGCGACGTCTTCGCGATGGGCGCGCGCCCCATCGCCATCCTCGACTCCCTCCGCTTTGGGACCATCACCGAACGGCCCGATCTCGAACCAGAGGCGGTGGCGCGCAACCGGAGGCTGATGAGCGGCGTGGTGGGCGGCATCGGCGGCTACGGCAACTGCCTGGGCATCCCCACCGTCGGCGGCGAGGTGTCGTTCGGCGACGCCTACAGCGGTAACCCGCTGGTCAACGCAATGTGCGTCGGCGTGGCCCGCACGGACCGCTTGGCCCGCGCCCGTGCCGAAGGCCCGGGCAACGTGCTGCTGCTGGTCGGGGCTGACACGGGCAAGGACGGCATCCACGGGGCGACGTTCGCGTCGGTGGAACTCGACGAGCGCTCGGAGGAGCGGCGGCCGGCGGTGCAGGTGGGCAATCCGTTCATGGAGAAACTGCTGATGGAGGCCTGCCTGGAGCTGGCCGGCGAGCATCGCGACTGGTTCACGGGCCTGCAGGACCTCGGGGCCGCCGGGCTCACCAGTTCGGCCATAGAGTGCGCCGCTAAGGCCGGCACCGGCGTCGTCATCGACGTCGCGCGCGTGCCGCGGCGCGAGCGTGGCATGACGCCCTACGACGTGATGCTGTCGGAGTCGCAGGAGCGCATGCTCGTCGTCGCGAAGAAGGAACACGCCGCCGACGTGCGTCGGCTCTTCGAGCGCTGGGAGCTGCACGTCGCCGAGGTCGGCTACGTGATCGAAGAGCCGCTGGCCATCGTCGTGGACGGCGAGCGTGAGGTCGCGCGCCTGCCCGTACGCCTGCTCACCGAGCCGCCGTCGTATGTGCGCGAGGGGGTGAAGCCCGCCTGGCTTGCGGATTTGCAGGAGCGTGACCTTTCGCGTCTGCCCGACCTCGCCCGCGACGACGCCGGCGCGACGCTGCTGCGCCTTCTGCGCTCTCCGGAGATCGCGTCCAAGCGCTGGGTGTGGCGGCAGTACGACCATCAGGTCGGCAACAACACCGTCGTCAAACCCGGCAGCGACGCTGCCGTGCTGCGGCTGGACAAAGCGCTGCCGGGACCACCGGTCGCGACGAAGAAGGGCATCGCCCTCTCCACCGACGGCAACGGCCTCTACTGCTTCCTCGACCCCTTCGAGGGCGGCAAGATCGCCGTGGCCGAGGCGGCGCGCAACGTCGTCTGCGCCGGGGCGCGGCCCATAGCCGTCACCGACTGCCTGAACTTCGGCAACCCGGAGAAGCCCGAGGTCTACTACCAGCTACAGCAGGCCATCGAGGGCATGGCCGAGGCTTGCCGGACGCTGCGCACGCCGGTTATCTCCGGCAACGTCAGCCTGTACAACGAGACGTCGGGCGAGGCGGTGTACCCGACGCCCGTCGTCGGCATGCTCGGTGTCATCGACGACGTGTCGCGCAGCGTCGGCATGGCGTTCCGCGACGAAGGGGACGTGGTCGTCCTGCTGGGCGATGGGGCGAAGCCGGACGTGGTTGACCTCGGCGCCAGCGAGTACCTGCGCGAGGTCCACGGTCTGATGGCGGGCAGGCCGCGCATCGACCTCGAAATCGAGAAGAGGGTGCAGGCGGCGGCGCTGGAGGCCATCGAGCGCGAGATCGTCAAGTCGGCGCACGACTGCTCGCACGGCGGCCTGGCCGTCGCCCTGGCCGAATGCGCCATCGCGGGCGAGCGCGGGTTCGATGGCGACGGCGTTGCCGTCAGGGGCAGGCTCGACGCCGCGCTGTTCGGCGAGCGCCAGTCGCGCATCGTCGTCAGCGTCGCGCCGGAGGCTCTGGCGCAGGTGCAGGAGGTAGGGCGCCGCCACGGCGTGGATGCCGTCATCCTTGGTCGCGTGACCGACGACGGTCGCTTCCGGCTCGGACCTCGCCCAGGCGAGTCGCCTTCGGAGACCGGCGGGTCGCTGGCCGACGTGGCCGTCGCGGACCTCGTCGACGCCTACGAGTCGGGCCTGCCCGGCGCTCTGTCGCGCGTGCCCTTGGCCGCCGACGTGCACGGGGCGTAGTCACCGCAGGGCGATTCAGCGCTGCGGGATGGACCAGGTCAGCCTACAGGCAGGTCTTCGCCGGCGGGCTCGATCTCCGGCCACTCGAACTCGTCGGGCGAAACGGACTCGACGTGCCGGATCTCAGGCACGAGTTCCTGGATGATGCGCTCGATGCCCAGGCGCAGCGTGAGCATGCTCATGGGACAGCCGTGGCAGGCGCCGACGAGCTGCAAGCGCACAGTGTCGCCCTCGATCTCGACGAGGTTCACGTCGCCGCCGTGGGAGTGGATGTAGGGGCGGATCTGGTCGAGCACGCCGTCCACTCGCTCCCAGAGGTCAGCGGTCTTCTTCCTGGCCATCACCTTCCATCCTACCGGCAGGGGGCGCGGCGTGGGAAGCCGCCCTTCCGGGAAGGGCTCAGGCTCGGCGTCCGCGGCCTTTGGTCCGGCGCGCGGGCGCCTCGGGGCGGTGGACGGCGACGCCCATGTACAGCACCGAGCAGACCGTGGGATCCACCAGGCGCGACGCCAGGCGGTCGCCTAGCTCGTCCATGGACAGCGCGGTGGTGACGACCGTCGGCAGGCGGGCGGAGAAGCGGTGGTTGAGAAGCTGAAACAGCTTGTCGCGCACCCAGGGGATGTTCGCCTGAACGTCGAGGTCGTCGACGACGAGCAGCGGCGCGCTGCGGATGCTCTCGAACACCTGGTGGAACGTCGTCGGCTGGTCGGCCGAGAAAGACTGACGCAGGTAGTCCAGCAGTTCGGGCACGACCACGAACGTCACGTCGTCGCCCTGCTGGCGGCGGTAGTTGGCGATGGCGGCGGCGAGGTGCGTCTTGCCAGCGCCGGGCGGCCCCATGAAGACGAGCCAGCCTTCGGGCTTCTCGGCGAACGCCAGAGCGTGGCGATAGGCGTTCGCCAACCCTCGCCGTTGATCCGGCGTGAGGTGCGCGCCGCCGTGGTCGAACCCCTCGAAGGTCATTTCGCGGATCAGCGGCAGGTTCAGAGCGTCGAGGGCGCGCAGCTCCTGAGGCCGTCGCTCCTCCAGAACCCAGACGCGCGCCAGCGCCGGATCGGACAGCCGCGTGCGCAGGCGGTCGTCGAAGCGCTCCAGCGGCAGGTTTGTCGTCACGATCGTCGGCAGGCGCGTGTTGAAGCGGTGATTGATTAGCTGGAAAAGCTTCTCCTGCGCCCAGGCCGTCGCGCTCTGCGTGCCCAGGTCGTCGAGGATGAGCACCGGCGCGTTCCGCACCTGCTCGAAGAGCTGGTCGTACCCCACCTCAGCGCCGGGCGCGTACGAAGCGCGCAGATGGTCCAGCAGGTCGGGCACGACGACGAAGAGCGCCGGTTCGCCCCGCTCGACGATACGGTTGGCGACGGCCGCCGCGATGTGCGTCTTACCGCACCCCGACGCGCCGATGAGGGTCAGCCAGCCTTCGGGCTTCTCGGCGAACGCGCGCGCGTCCTCGACGCACTGCTGGTAGCGAAGCTGGTCGCGGGTGTTCGGCGAGCGGCCCCGCGTCATCAGGTTGGCGAACGTCAGCCGCGTCAGAGGGCCGAGGTTGCTGTAGCGTTGCAGGCGATCGTGCCGCCGTTCCGCCGTTTCCTGCAACACGCACTCGCAGCGCGCCGCCTGACCGAAGCGCGGGTCGTCCAGCGGCACGTCGAGGCGCACGAAGCCGGCTCCGGCGCAGCGCGGGCAGACGTCGCGGCCGTCCTCAGGTTCGGCGTCAGTCCCTGCCGAGGCGCGAGCGGATGAGGCGTCCGTACTTGCCGCCGAGGTAGCGGCGGTCGGCGTCGCTTTCAGAAGCTCGTCCAGCTTCTTCATAGTCCGGTCCTTCGATGGCCCAGCGCTCCAGCACGCGGCGAACGTAGTTCCAGCTCCGGGCGTTGGCCTCGGCGGCGCGCTTCATGGCGGCCTCGATCCAGGCCTCGGGGTAGAGCCGCTGGGCCTCCTCCAGTTCGTCCGCGACCATCGGTGTGAGCGTGCCGATGTTCTCCTCGTACAATTGAAAGAGCGAGGGGGCGGGGCCGCGGGCGCGGATCGGTCCCCCCGGTGGCGCCGCTCCGGCCACGGCCCGCCCTCTCCGTACCAGCTCCATCCCGCGACGGTCCGCGGGCGAGTTCAGGAACAGCAGTTCCTGTTCGTCGACGTCGCGGCCGTCCCCTCTGACGGGTAGAGCCACGAGGACGCCCAGCTCCACTGCTGCGTCGACCCCCCGACGCAGAGCATGGGTGGCCTCGATGCGGTCTTCCTCCGTCGCACCACCCCCTTTCGCTTCCGGCTCTCGCCTCTGGCGGGACGCCGGTTGATGCTGTTCTTCGGCGTGCTCGCTCGCGGGCAGACGCGAGAGCAGCGCCATGAGCGGGGTTTCCGCCGCCAGCTCGCTGAACGACAGGTAGCGCGGGAACCCCTTCTTGCGCTGGAGCGCGTAGAAGACGTACGTCGAAACCGCCAGCGCCGCCGGGTCCGTCAGCAGAGGCATGACCCGCGTGAAGAACGCCGATGGCACGGCCGTCGCTTTCGCTCCGGCCGGAAAGCCGGTGAACTTCTCGCCGGGTCGAGTCTTCGACCGCGTATCGCGATCCGGCGCGGGCGACCGGCTCACAGGCCCTCCTCTTCACGCACCAGCAGGTCCTCGAAGCGGGCCAGGTTGCTGCGAAAGCGCAGGTGGATGGTGCCGGTGGGGCCGTTGCGGTGTTTGGCGACGATGATCTGGGCGATGCCCGCCGGGAAGGCCTCGGCGGGAAGTTCCGGGTGCTGCGCCTCCCACTCTTCCCGGCGCAGGTACACCTCCTCGCGGTAGATGAACATCACGATGTCGGCGTCCTGCTCGATGCTGCCGCTCTCGCGGAGGTCGCTCAGCATCGGGATGTGCGGGTGGCGCTGTTCGGGCGCGCGGGAGAGCTGCGAGGCGGCGATCACGGGCACGTCCAGCTCACGGGCCAGGCCCTTGAGCGCGCGCGAGATGTAGCTCACCTCCTGCACGCGGTTGTTGTCGGCGCCAGGCCCGTGGATGAGCTGCAGGTAATCGACGATGATGAGGTCGAGGCCGCCCTTCTCGCGGGCCAGCCTGCGCGCCTTGGCGCGGATCTCCGAGACCCGCAGCATGGCGCTGTCGTCGATGTAGATCTCGGCGTCGGCCAGCACGCCCATGGCGTGCATCACGCGCCGCTCCTCAGCCTCGGTGTGCTCGCCCAGGCGCAGGCGCGTGGAGTCGACGCCCGACTCGCTCGCCAGCAGGCGCTGCGCGAGCTGCTCACCCGACATCTCCAGCGCGAAAACCGCCACCCGCGCGCTCTGGCCGATGGCCGCGTTGCGGGCCATGTTCATCGCCAGCGTCGACTTCCCGATGCCGGGGCGCGCGGCGATGATGATCAAATCCGAGCGCTTCAGGCCGCCCAGCAGCGTGTCGAGATCGGCGAAGCCCGTGCGCACTCCCCCGACGATGCCCGCGCCCGGGCTCTCGATGCCCGGTGTCTCCCAGTACTCCTCCAGGAAGGAGCGGATGTGCCGGAAGTCGCGGACCTCGCTGCCGGCACGGATGCCGAGGATCAGGTTCTCGGCGCGGGCGAAGGCGCTATCGAGGTCAGGCCCGCCTTGATAGGCGATCTGCGCGATCTGCCCGGCGGCGCTGATGAGGCGGCGGTACTGGGCGTCGCGGCGGACGATGGCGGCGTAGTGCTCGACGCCGATGGGCGTCGGGAGGTCGGCGACGATGCGGCCCAGGTAGGCGGCGCCGCCCACGTCGTCCAGCCGCCCCATGCGCGCCAGCTCGTGCGCGCCGGTGACCTGGTTGACGGTCTCGCCGCGCTCGTGCAGGGCCAGGCACGCCTGATAGCACCACTGGTTCTGCGAGCGGAAGAAGTCCTCGGGCTGGACGATGGACTCGACGCGGCCGATGGCGTCTTCGTCGACGAGGATGGACGCGATGACCGACTGCTCGGCGTCGGCGTCGAAGGGCGGCAGCTTCTCGGGAACCTGGGTGACGGGCTCGGCGACCATGGGGCGCATCCTGGCAAAGGCTGCGCGGTCCTTCGGGGGAAGAACCGCGCTACAGCAGGGCCAACTGCCCTACCTGCTGGGTTTCGATCTCGCGCAGGCGGCCCGCCAGACGCTCCAGCTCCTCCAGAGCGTCGGGATTGCCCACGTTCAGGTCCGGCTCCTCGTCCGCCTCTTCGCCTTCGTCGATGACGCCCAGCTCCCGCGCGAGGCGCAGGTAGCGGGCCCTGGTCCTTTCGTACTCTGCGCTGAGTTCGACGAACGAGCTGCCGACGCTGGTCACGGGCTCCCTCCCCAGAGCTAGAACGGACTACGTGCCTTCTGCGGCCTCGCCCTCCGCCGCTTCCGTCTCCGCTTCGGCAGGCGCGGTCTCCGCCGCCTCCTCGCCTGCCTGCGCCTCTTCGGCCTTCGCCGGGGCCCGCTCGCCGCCCTCGCCAACGACCTCGACGGTCAGGTTGACGACGACGTTGCGCGTCAGCCGGTACGGCACCGTGAACGAGCCCAGCTCACGGATGGGCTCCTGCAGGAGGATGCGGTGGCGGTCCACCTCGCCCCCTGTGATCTTCGCTACCTCTTCAGCGATGGCCGAGGATGTAACGGAGCCGTACAGCTTGCCCTGCTCGCCGGCGCGCGCCGTGATGGTCAGCATGACGCCTTCGAGCTTTTCGGCGACGCCCCGGGCCTCGGCGTCGAGCTGGGTCTGGCGCTTTGCTTCGCGCGCGGCCTTCGCTTCGGCGCGCCGGATGACGTCGGGCGTGGCGGGCGCGGCGAGCCCTCGCGGGAGGAGGTAGTTGCGGGCGAACCCGTTCTTGACCTCCTTGATCTCGCCGATCCGGGCCGTCCCCTCCACGTCTTCGAGGAATACCACCTTCATGGTCCCACCTCACAAATGGAGACGGCGGCTCGGCCGCCGTCCCAGAGTTTCGCTGCCCCAGTGTGCCGTATCAAGGGCTCTTACGTCGAGTCTACCGGCTATCTCTCAACATCCCGAAACGCCGAAACGGACGGCCGTGGACAGAGGCCACTATAGAACATAAGTACGTGGCTGTCAAGAACAGGCGTTCGTGTGCCGCTGTCTACGTCAACTGCACGTAGATGTCGCCGTTTTCGACCTTCGTGTCGTAGGCGGACACGCCGCGCTTTATGACGCCGGGGAGCGTCAGGTCGTACGTCAGCTTCAGCCACCACGGACGCTGCACCCAGCACGCCAGCCCGCCATCGGTCACGTCGTACCTCGCGCCGTGCCACGGGCACTCGACCAGCGTGCCGGCGAGCTTGCCCTTGCCGAGGCGGGCGAACATGTGGGGGCAGCGGTTGCCGATGGCTAAGTAGTCGCCGTCGACGTTGGCCACCAGGACTTCCTGCCCCTGCAGCTTGAACCAGCGGATCTGGTTGTCCGGGATGTCGCTGGCGGCGGCGACGCGCACGAACGGCCCGGTGCGGACGACCCCTGCGCCGCCGTATCGGCGCATGTCCTCCGTCAGCCAGCCGCCGAGAGCCAGCAGCGCCAAGACGAAGCCTGCCGCGAGAAGCGCCCAGTGCAC
>JBBITS010000086.1:270-9698 GCA_037440665.1 Chloroflexota bacterium | reverse complement strand
TGTCGCCCATGAACAGCGTGTCGCTGATGGGCCAGGTGATGGGCGAGGTCAGCGCCCACAGCGACGTTGAGAGCATTATCAGGACGGCGCAGAAGTAGATGACGCCCAGGGGGAACATGAGGAACAGGTAGAGCAGACTGGACCACGTGCGCGGGTCCTGGACCTCTGTGGTGAGGCGACGCCAGAACCAGCCGCTGCCCCGCGCCGGCGGAGGCTTGCCTTCAGGCACGCGCGCGCCGAGCATCGCCGAGGTCAGCCGCGCCTCCCAGAAGCCCAGGCCACGCCATGCCTCCATCATGAGGATCAGCAGCGGCACGCCGAGCACCGTTACGATCAGGCCGATGCCCAGCGACAGGCCGATCACCAGGAAGAGCAGGTAGAACAGGCCCAGCGGGAACGCCAGCAACAGGTAGGCCAGACTGAGGTACGTCCGCCCTCTGACGAACACGCCGAAAACAAGGTTCAACACGCTCTGCGCCCTCTCCTGCGGGCGATCACTTCCGCCTGACGCTGGCCTCCACGTCGGGGCCGGCCGCCTCCGGGTTCATGGCGGTGGCGATCTCGTCGCGCATGCGGTCGATGACCTGGAACACAGGCATCGCTCCGAGGTCGTCGCCGGAGCGCGTGCGGACGGCGGCCGCCTCGGTCTCGCGCTCGCGGTCGCCGACGATCAGCATATACGGGATCTTCTGCAACTGGGCGTCGCGGATCTTCGCGTTCATGCGCTCGTTGCGCTCGTCGACCTCGACGCGGAGGCCGGCCGCGCGCATGTCGTCGGCGACCTGGCGGGCGTACTCGACGTGCCGGTCGGCGATGGGGATGATCATCGCCTGCACGGGCGCCAGCCACAGCGGGAACGCGCCCGCGTACAACTCGATCAGGTAGGCCATCATCCTCTCCATGGTGCTGATGACTCCCCGGTGGATGATCACCGGCCGGTGCTCCTGGCCGTCCTCGCCGATGTACTTGAGGTCGAACTGGTTCGGCAGGTGGAAGTCGATCTGGATCGTCGAAGCGGTCTCCTCGCGGCCCAAGACGTCGCGGAGCTGGATATCGAGCTTGGGGCCGTAGAATGCGGCCTCGCCGACGCCCTCGTAATAGGGCAATCCGAGGGAGTCCATGGCCTCGCGCAGCGTGCGCTCGGCCATCTCCCACATGGCGTCGTTCCGCACGTACTTGCCGGTGTCGGCCGGATCGCGCAGCGACAGCCGGTAGCGGTAGTCGGTGATGCCGAGCGTGGCGTAGGCTCGCTCGACCATGCGCATTACGTTAGAGAACTCCTGTTTGGCCTGCTCTGACGTGCAAAAGATATGCGCGTCGTTGAGCGTCATGGCGCGGACGCGGCTCAGCCCGCCGACGACGCCCGACTTCTCGTAGCGGTACATGGTTCCGAGCTCGGCGATGCGCACCGGCAGCTCGCGGTAGCTGTGGAGCTTCGAGGCGTAGATGAGGATGTGGTGAGGGCAGTTCATGGGCCGGAGCACTATGTTCTCGTGTTCCAGTTCCATCGGTGGGAACATGCTGTCCCGGTAGTGCTCCCAATGGCCCGAGACCTCGTACAGGTCCTGCTTCGCCAAATGAGGCGTGTAGACGTGCTGATAGCCCGCCTGACGCTCCTGCTCCAGGATGTACTCCTCCAGCAGGCGGCGGACCGTCGCGCCCTTGGGGAGCCAGAGGGGCAGGCCCGCGCCGATCAGCTCGTTGGTGGTGAACAACTCCAGCTCGCGGCCCAGACGCCGGTGGTCGCGGCGCTCGGCCTCAGCCAGGCGCGCCTCGTAGCCGGCCAGCTCCTCCGGCGTCTCGAACAGCAGGCCGTAGATGCGCTGGAGCATGGGCCGCTTCTCGTCGCCGCGCCAGTACGCCCCGGCGACGTGGTGCAGCTTGAAGGCGCCGATCTGCCCGGTGCGTTCGACGTGCGGCCCCTCGCACAGGTCGGTGAAGCCGCCGTGCCGGTAGATGGAAACCGAAGGGGCGTCGATGCCGTCGATGAGTTCCAGCTTGTACGGCTGATCGGCGAAGAAGCGGCGCGCCTCGTCCTTGGGCATCTCGCTGCGCTCGAATTCGTAGTTGGCGTCGATGGTCCGCCGCATTCGGGCCTCGATGGACGCCAGGTCGTCGGGCGTCAGCGGACGCGGAAGGTCGAAGTCGTAGTAGAAGCCGTTGTCGATGGCTGGTCCGATGGCGAACTTGGCGCCGGGGAACTGCTCCAGCACGGCTTCAGCCATGACGTGAGCCGCCGAGTGGCGCATACGGTGCAGACGCTCTTCGCTGGTCATTTCGGCGAGGCCGGGCATGGCGCACCTCCGTGCCCTTGCAAGAAGGGCCAGAAAAGCAGACGCGCCTCCCGTCCAAGGGACGGGAGGCGCCCGTGGTTCCACCCTCTTTCCCCGCCTTAGTCGCCTGACGCAACGATAGGCGGGCTTTGACAGCCGGTAACGGGGCCGTCCCGTGGCCTTCTACTGGTCCTTTGTGGAAGGACATTCGAGGCCAGGCTCGCAGGCGGTTTTCGCGGCGGCCGCGCGGCCCGCTCGCAGCCCCGTCCGCCTACAGGCGGACTCTGGCGGGCCTCTCTTGTGGCGCGGGTGCGCCGCTACTCGTCCTGGTCGTCGCCCTTGCCGTCCGCGCACCGCGGACGTTGTCGAAGGAAGGCTAGCACGGCGAAGCCGGCCTCCTCAAGGCAAGGCGGCGCGTTGCCGCCTGCCGGACCCCTCTGCTACGATGCGAATGACCCTGTGGGCGGTTAGCTCAGATGGTTAGAGCGCTGCGTTGACATCGCAGAGGTCACTGGTTCGAATCCAGTATCGCCCACCACGCCGACGACAGGCGCAGGCCCTTCCGGAGAAGGGCCTCTCTATTTCTTCCGTTCGCTCGACCCCCGCTCGATGCGGCTGCTAGAATCGGGCCGACCACTATGGAGCGCCATTTCACCGTCACCGGCTTCATCATCGACGGCGGTTCGCGGCCCGGCGACCTGTGGCGCACGCTCCTGCACTGGCATCGCAAGAATCAGATGTGGCTGCCGCCGGGAGGCCACGTCGAGCCCGGCGAGGATCCTGTGCAGGCCGTCCTGCGCGAGGCGCGCGAGGAGACTGGTCTCGACACCGAGGTATTCGCTCACAACGGCGGACCGTTGCCGTTTGACGCCCCCCGACAACTGCCGCCCCCGTACACGATCCTGGTTGAGGACATCCCGGAAGGTCCGCACCAGCACATCGACCTGATCTACTTTCTGCGGCCTCTCGCTTCGCCGGCGCCCGCTGCGCCGGGGGACGGCGACGTCCTCGCCTGGGTGACGGAGGATCAACTCCGGCGGGACGAGGCTCTGCCGCTGGCCTCGTGCGGCGTGGAAGTTCGCGTGGCCGACGACGTGCGCCAACTCGCGCTGGCGGGCATCGAGATCATGAAGCGCTGGGCAGGGGAGCGCGCGCAGTGAGGGGCCTGCACAAGCGTATGGAGGCGCTAGCCGTAGGGGCCGGCCTTCAGGCCGGCTTGGCGCTCCGGGCGAGTCTGAAGACTCGCCCCCGCGGCTGCGGCGGCAGGGCTTCGTCATGCTGAGCATCCAGTTCATCCGCGAGCACGCCGACGTGGTGCGGCAGGCGCTGGCAGCCCGGCGGACAGAGGCCCCGTTGGACGAGGTCCTGCGCCTCGACAGCGAGCGCCGGCGTCTGCTCCAGGAGGTCGAGTCGCTGCGGGCCGAGCAGAACGCCGCCGGCAAACGCATCGGCGCGGCGAAAGACTCGGACGAACGAAAGCGCATGATCGCCGCGCTGAAGGACGTCTCCGCCCGCATCGACGACCTCGAACCGGCGCTGAAGGACATCGATGACCAGCTTCAGGCGCGCCTGATGGAGATACCGAACCTGCCGGACCCGGCGACGCCTGAGGGCGCGGACGAGACCGGCAACGCCATCGTGCGGCAATCGGGCGAACCGGGCGCGCTGGACTTCCCCGCGAAGCCGCACTGGGAGTTGGGCGAGGCGCTGGGGATCATCGACTTCGAGCGCGGCGCGCGGCTGGCTGGGTCGCGCTTCTACGTGCTGCGCGGCGCGGGGGCGCGCCTCGAACGCGCGCTCATTACGATGATGCTCGACCTCCACACCGCGCGCCACGGCTACACCGAGCTGTACCTGCCGGCTGTGGTGAAGGAGGAGTGCATGTGGGCGTCGGGCCAGCTCCCCAAGTTCGCCGACAACCTCTACCACGACGTCGAAGACGACTTCTGGCTGGTGCCGACGGCCGAGGTGCCGCTCACCAACATCCACCGCGACGAGATTCTCGAGGGCGTCGCGCTCCCCCTGTCATACGTCGCCTACACGCCGTGCTTCCGGCGTGAGAAGATGAGCGCGGGCCGCGACGTGCGCGGGATCAAGCGCGGGCATCAGTTCGACAAGGTGGAGCTGTACAAGTTCACCAGGCCAGAGGAGTCGGAGGAGGCGCTGCAGCAGATGGTCGGCCACGCCGAGGCGGTGGTTCGCGAACTGGGCCTCACGCATCGCGTGGTGCAGATCTGCACGGGCGACCTGGGTTTCAACGCGGCGAAGACGTACGACCTCGAAGTCTGGTCGCCGGCGACGGGCGAGTGGTACGAGGTGTCCAGCGTCTCGAACTGCACCGACTTCCAGGCGCGGCGCGCCAACGTCCGCTTCCGGCGCGAAACGGGGGCGCGTCCCGAGTTCGTCCACACGCTCAATGGGTCGGGGACGGCGCTGCCCCGCGTCGTCGCCGCGCTTCTCGAGAACTACCAGCGCCCCGACGGCAGCGTCGAGCTTCCGCCCGCGCTCATCCCCTACATGGGCGGTCTGGCGCTCATCGAGCCCGATGTCTGACCCTACGACGGTCCACGACGCAGACGTGACCTATTGCGCGGCGCACCCGGGCGTCGAGACGGCGCTCCAGTGCGGACGCTGCGAGAAGTACATCTGCCCGCGCTGCATGGTGCAGACGCCCGTGGGCGCGCGCTGCCGCGACTGCGCTCAGTTGCGCCGCATTCCGACGTACAACATCCCGGCGTCATTCATGCTGCGCGGCGCCGGAGCGGCCATGGTGAGCGGCGCGGTGGCGGGTGGAGCGTGGTGGCTGTTCAACCCCATCACGCCGTTTCTGTTCGGCGTGCCGATGGGTCTCGGTGTCGGCTACGCCGTGGGCGAGGCCATCAGCCTGGCGACGAACCGCAAGGCGGGGCCGCCGTTGCAGGCGATGGCGGTTGCGGGAGTGCTCGTGGCGTTCTTCGTGCGCAACGCCGCCATCGGCGAGATCATCCCGCGCAGCGACGTCGCCGGCCTCATCGCTGTGATCGTCGCGGTGATGGTCGCGGTCGGCCGCGTGCGGTTCTGAAGGGGAGCGACAATCGGCAAGTTGCGATTTCCGCCAGAATCACACCGCAGACAAGACGGCCTTGGCAGAATCGAATTGAAGGCCACCCTTTCAGGGTGGCGGGAAGGAGATTACCGAGGAAGGCCACCTTCGAAAGGTGGCCTTCAGTGTGCAGTGAAATCGGCCTGATCCTACAGCAGAACGGCGGCGACGATGAGGAGCGCGAGGATGATGCCGGCCACGACGGCGATGCGCCGCAGCTCCTTGATCACGTAGGCGCGGTCGCGTTCGGGCAGAGCTTCCGGAACCGCCTCGCGCGGCTTCGGAGCGGGCGGTGTCCGGGGCACGTACACGCTGCTCGCCGGGAGCGCGGAGACGCCGCTGCGCTCGGCGTAAGCGCCGCCCGCGGGCCGGCTCGGAGCCGGGCGGTGGCGGCCTGGGTGACGTCGTTTGGGCACGGATTGCTCCTCGGTGGCCTGCCGGATTATAGCGGCGGGCTGACGCCAATCCAAACGGGCGCCGTATTCCTTCGTTACCCCGCGCCCGCCAGCCCGAGGTCGCTGGCAATGCCCTTGAGCGCTTCGATGACCTCGGCGATGAGCGCTTCTAACTCCACACACAACTCCTCCGCGCCCTTCACGATGTCGTCGCGGTTGACGTTGCGGGCGAAGGCCTTGTCCTTCATCTTCTTGCGGACGGACGATGGCTCGACCTCGAAGATGCTCTTGTTCGGGCGCACCAGCGCCGTCGCGATGACCAGGCCGGACAGCTCGTCCACGGCGAACAGCGTCTTCGCCATCGTCGTCGCGCGAGCGACGCCCGTGTAGTCGGCGTGCCCCATGATGGCCTCGCGGACGTCCGCGGGCCAGCCGCGTTCGGTCAGGATGCGGTTGCCCTCGTACGGGTGCCCCTCGGCGGTGGGCCAGCGCTCATAGTCGAAGTCGTGCAGCAGCCCGGTGACTCCCCAGCGCTCCTCGCCCTCGCCGCACTTGCGGGCGAAGTGGCGCATGATGGCCTCGACGGCCAGCGCGTGCTTGCGCAGGGGGTCGGTCTGCGTGAACTCGCACAGCAGGTCCCAGGCGGCGGCCCTGTCCATCGCGCTCTCCTCTTCGGGCGTCCGTGTGACGCGAAGCGTACGGCGGCTTGGCTGCGACGGCAAGGCGCTCGGTACCGCACGCTGATGCCTCGTGCTACCATCGACGCTGTCCGGAGGTTCCGCCCATGCCCCTGACCCGCGAAGAAGTGCTGCACATCGCGCGCCTGGCCCGCGTCGGCCTCACCGACGCCGAGGTCGAGAAGTTCCAGGCGCAGCTTTCGGACATCCTCGACCACTTCGACGTCCTGCGCCAGGTCGACACCGAGGGAGTGCCGCCGACCGACCACATCCTCGACCTGGTGAACGTCGAGCGGGAGGACGAGGTCGCGCCGTCGTACCCCGCGGAGACCATCCTCCAGAACGCGCCCGCTAGCGAGGACGGCTTCTTCCGCGTGAAAGCGGTGCTGGAGTGAGCGCGGCGGACCTGACGTCGTTGACGGTGGCCGACGCGGGCCGCCTGCTCGCGCAGCGGGAGGCGTCGTCGCGCGAGTTGACACAGGCGCACCTCGACCGCATCGCCGCCGTCGACCCGAAGGTGCAGGCGTTCATCACGCTCACGCCTGACCTGGCTTTGCGCCAGGCGGACGAGGCTGACCAGCGGATCGCCGCCGGCGACGCCGGGCCCCTGACGGGCATCCCTGCGGCTATCAAGGACGTCATCGTCACCAAAGGCGTACGCACCACGTGCGGCTCGCGCATGCTCGAACCCTTCGTCCCCCCCTACGACGCGGCCGTCATCGAGAAGCTTCAGGCCGCCGGCGTAGTGATGCTCGGCAAGCTGAACATGGACGAGTTCGCCATGGGGTCGTCGACCGAGAACTCGGCGTTCTTCCCGACGCGGAACCCGTGGGACCTGGCACGGGTGCCGGGCGGCTCGTCCGGCGGCTCGGCGGCGGCTGTGGCGTCGGGCATGGCGATGTTCGCCCTGGGTTCGGATACGGGAGGCAGCATTCGCCAGCCGGCGGGCCTCTGCGGGGTGACCGGCATCAAGCCGACGTACGGGCGTGTGAGCCGCTACGGCCTCGTGGCGTTCGCCAGCTCCCTCGATCAGATCGGCCCCCTGGCGCGGACGGTCGAGGACTGCGCTCTCGTGCTGAACGCTGTCTGCGGGCACGACGAGCGAGACAGCACGTCGGCGCCGATGGCGCCACCCGACTTCACCGAGTCGCTGCAGACCAGCCTCAAGGGCGTGCGTATCGGCGTTCCCGCCGAGTACCTGCCGGCCAACCTTCAGCCCGGCGTGCGCCAGGCCGTCGAGGCGGCGCTCGGCGACCTGGAGCGCCTGGGCGCGGAGATCGACACCGAGGTCTCGCTGCCCAGCACCGGGGCGACGCTCGCGGCCTACTACGTCATCGCGCCCAGCGAGGCGTCGGCCAACCTGGCGCGCTACGACGGCGTGAAGTACGGCTTCTCGTACCAGCAGGGCGAGAGCATGTGGGACAACATGGAGCGCACGCGCCAGATTGGCTTTGGCGACGAGGTGAAGCGGCGCATCATGCTCGGCACCTACGCCCTGTCGGCCGGGTACTACGACGCCTACTACCTGAAGGCGTTGAAGGTGCGCACCGTCATCCGGCGCGAGTTCGAAGCGGCTTTCCAGCGCCTCGACGCCATCGTGGGGCCGGTGTCGCCGACGACGGCGTTCAAGCTCGGCGAGAAGGTGGACGACCCCTACGAGATGTACCTGAGCGACGTCTTCACGCTGCCCGTCAACATCGCCGGCTTGCCCGGCATGTCCGTCCCTTGCGGGTTCCACGAGGGGCTGCCCGTAGGGCTCCAGATCATCGGCAAGCCGTTCGACGAAACCACGGTCCTCCGCATCGGCCACGCCTACCAGCAGGCGACGGACTGGCACCGGCGGATGCCTTCGCTTCCCTGACCGTCCCTGCGATGAACGAGCGAGGCGTCGCGGGCAGACTGGAACGCGCCGGTGAAGTCGTTCTTCTGTTCCTCAAGCTCGGCGTAACGGGGTTCGGCGGCCCCGCGGCGCACATCGCGATGATGCGCGACGACGTCGTGCGCCGTCGCTGCTGGCTCTCCGACCAGGACTTCCTCGATCTTCTCGGCGCGACGAACCTGATCCCCGGCCCTAACTCGACGGAGATGGCCATTCACCTGGGATTTCGCAGGGCCGGCTGGGCGGGGCTGCTCGGCGGCGGCGTCGCGTTCATCCTTCCGGCGTTCTGCATCGTTCTGGGACTGGCGTGGGCCTACGTCGAGTACGGAAGTCGGCCCCAGGCCGAATGGCTGCTGTACGGCATCAAGCCCGTCGTAATCGCCATCGTGCTACAGGCGCTGGTGGGCCTGGGGCGAGTGGCGCTTAAGGGGCCGCTGCTGGTCGCCCTGAGCGCGGCCGTGCTGCTCCTGTATCTGCTGGGCGTCAACGAAGTGGCGCTGCTGTTTGGAGGGGCGGCAGCGGTTCTCGTGGTGAAGGGAGCCGGCCGGTTGCGCGCGATGTCGCTGCCTGCCCTGGCGGCGCCCCTCTTCTTCCTTCCGGCCGCCGGCTTCGCCTCGACCACGGCGGCTAATTTCAGCTACCGGGAGATGTTCCTGGTGTTCCTGAAGGTCGGCGCCATCCTGTACGGCAGCGGATACGTTCTGCTCGCTTTCCTCCGCGCCGACCTGGTGACGCGCCTCGGCTGGCTCACAGAGGGGCAACTGCTTGACGCGATCGCCATCGGGCAGGTGACGCCGGGGCCGGTGTTCACGACAGCCACCTTCGCCGGCTACCTGCTGGGCGGATGGTGGGGAGCTGTACTTGCGACGGTCGCCATCTTTCTGCCGTCATTCGTCTTCGTGGCGGCGAGCTACCCGTTCATTCCCCTCTTGCGGCGCTCGGCGCTGGCCGGCGCCTTCCTCGACGGGGTCAACGCGGCGGCGCTCGCCCTGATGGCCGGCGTCACCCTGCGCCTCGGTGAGGCGGCTATCGTCGACCCTTTGACGGCGGCGCTAACCGTCGCAGCCGTCGTTACCCTCATCGTCTAGCGACCGAACAGTGCGTGGGTTGTGCTGGCCGGGG
>JBBITS010000086.1:0-260 GCA_037440665.1 Chloroflexota bacterium | reverse complement strand
ACAGTGCGTGGCCACGCCGCTTCGTTGATCTGGAATAGCCCATAGTTGCCTCGTTACCCTCATCGTCTAGCGACCGAACAGTGCGTGGGTTGTGCTGGCCGGGGGAGCTATCGGCGTCGCCGCCAGGGGCGCATTCTGAGTTCGCTTTCGGGCCCCGTGGTATCCTTGCGCTGACCGTTGGCTTTCCAGCTTTTGCCGCCATGCCTTCCGATGTCTACCGACGCAAGCTGTCCCGCGAGGACGCCGAGACCGGCACGATC
>JBBITS010000085.1:5865-9701 GCA_037440665.1 Chloroflexota bacterium | reverse complement strand
GCGCCCGCAAGCGAGCCACGACGCGCCGCACGCGCGCGCGGCGGGCGGTTGCGCCGCAGACACCGGCCGAAGGCGCATAAGGCCCTGCCCTTCCCGAGCGGCGCCAACAACTGAACAGAACCGGAAACTGGACTACGCGGACATGCTGGCCGGCGCGGCGCCGGCCAGCAGATCGCCCAGCCACTCGTAGACCGCGCGGCTGAAGGCCATGCCGACGTGGGTCGCGCCGACCTCGATGTTGAGGCTATCGTCGTCTTCGACGCACGAGCGCCAGTCGACGACGCCGTCGTTTCGGCTGTAGATCGACCAGTGCGCCACGTTCGCCGGGAACTCCTCGTCGAGCACCGAACGCGCGAAGGCGCAGCCGCACTCGTCGGTGAAGCACAGGTCATCAACCTCGGCGCGCGCCCGGCGCGGCATGATGACGCCGAACCGCACGAGGTCGGCCACCGCCAGCACCAGCGGATGCGCCCGGATGTCGCGGAACGGCGCGCCCATGGTGATGACCTGTTGCACGAGATCCGGGCGCTGCACCCCCACGGCGCGCGCCAGCAGGCCGCCCAGGCTGTGCCCCACGATGTGAACCGGCCCGCCGGTCTCGTCCGCGGCTCTCTCAGCCGTGGCTATTAGCCTCTGGGTCAGGAGGTCCGGGCAATCGAGGTTCCGGCCGATGCGGGAGAAGTACGCCCGGTAGCCGATGCGCCCCAGCCACAGGTACATGTCAGTGAGGTAGCGGTCCGACCCCAGGAATCCAGGGACGACGATTACGGCCGAGCCGTCGCCGGGAGGAACGCCAAAGCCGTAGAAAACGGGAGAGGCCCGCAGAGCGAGCCAGTCGAGGCCGAAGAAGGCCTCACGCCAGAGTGGCCGGTTGGTGGGGATGAACAGGCTCTCGTTCTGCGCCGCCCCTCTCGCCAACTACTCACTCCCTCTGCTCGTCCGCCACGCCCGCATCATACACCCTGAGAGCGCGGGCCAACCAACCTCTTGCGCCCATGAAGTACCATAGGTCTACGAGCCCCGGCGGCACGGAAAGCGCGCGGGGGCCGTCTCATCCGTGGCGGGGAATGCCGTGGCCGACCTTGCGCGACGCCTAGGGCCTCTCGATGCCGCCTTCCTATATCTGGAACGGCCGAACATGCCCATGCATATCGGCTGCGTGGCCATCTTCGATGGCGCCATGTCCTTCGACCGCTTCGTTGAGAGCCTCTCCTCGCGGATGCACACCATCCCCCGCTACCGCCAGCGGCTCGCCTTTGTCCCCTTCAACCTCTCCCACCCGACCTGGGAAGATGACCCGGACTTCGACATCCGCAACCACGTCAGCCACATCCGGCTGCCCGAACCGGGCGCCGAAGCCCAACTGCGGGCCATCGCCGGGCGGCTGTTCGCCGAGCCGCTGGACCGCAGCAAGCCGATGTGGGAGATCGTGCTCATCGAGGGCCTCGAGGGGAACCGGACCGGCGCGCTCATGAAGGTCCACCACTGCCTGGTGGACGGCGTATCTGGCGTCGACCTCCTGGTCGCCATCCTCGACCTCACGCCAGAGCCGCCGCCTGCGTCCGAACCGCCGCCCTTCCGGCCAGACCCGCTGCCGGAGCCGGCGCGGCTCCTTTCCGACGCCTTCTGGGAGGAGGCGTCGGCGGCCTGGGACTGGTGGACTAACACGGCCGTCAGCTCGCTCGACCCCGGAAGATCCACCACGCGGTTCAGGGACACGGTAAACGCCGTCAACGCAGTGTCGTCGGCCCTATCCCGGCCCATACCCATGCTGCCCTTCAACCGGCCGCTCTCGACCAGCCGCAAGGTCGGCTGGGTGAACCTCTCGTTCGCCGAGACCCGCGCCATCCGGGCCAGCATGAAGGGGACCATCAACGACGTCGTGCTCGCGACCCTAGCGGGCGCGCTGCGGCGCTACCTGCTCCGTCATGACGTCGCCATCGACGGCACGGACGCCCGCGTGATGATCCCGGTCAACGTGCGCACCGAAGATCAGAGCGGCGCGCTGGGGAACCGCGTGTCGATGATGCTCGCCGACATCCCCATCGGCGAGCCCGACCCGCGCCGCCGCTTCGAGACCATCAGGCGGCGCATGGACGAACTGAAGAGCCAGAACCAGGCCTCGGCCATGAGCATGGTCGCCGACCTCCTCGGACGCCTGCCGGTGCCGTTGCAGGCGAACCTGGGCACGGTCGAGCCCGTGAACACGGCTATCAACCTGGTCTGCACGAACGTCCCGGGGCCGCAGATACCGCTGTACAGCATCGGACACCCGCTGCTGGCGTACTACCCGCTGGTGAACCTGGCCTACGGCATGGGGCTGGGCGTCGCCATCATGACCTACAACGGGCGGTTGCTGTACGGCGTCCACGCCGACGCGCACGCCGTGCCGGACGCCGAGGTCTTCGAGGAAGCGCTAGCCGACTCCTTCGCGGAGCTAAGGGAGATCGCGGGAGTAGAACCACTGGACGTCCCCGCGGCGTTCGCGCGCCAGAGCGAGCCCGCCGAGGCCGTGCGCGAACCGACGGCTTAGGGCCGCACCGCCTCTGCGCTTGGGCCTTTTCGACGAAGGGCCAATCTACACGAGCGTGCCCTTGCCACAGCGCGGACAGCGGAGTTCCCTCGCCCGGTTCGCGTTCTCCGCCAGCGTGCCTCTGCCGGTGAACATCAACTCGGCCAGGCCGGCAAACACCATTCCGACGAAAATGACCCCTGAGCGCAGGACGTGATGGCGTGGAACCTCTATGTAGTTCCCGCAGTGTTCGCAGGTGACCACACTGCGCCGGCTGGCCATTGCCTCGGCCCTCTCACCCTTCCCGCCGAGTGAGGGCGTCGACCTCCGCGATGTCTTCGGGCGAGAGGCGCCAGTCGGCGGCCTTCACGTTCTGCTCCACCTGCTCCGGCTTCGTCGCGCCCGCGATCACGCTGCCGACGTGAGGCTGCGACGCCAGCCAGCCGATGGCCAGGTCGAGCATCGTCTGCCCGCGCGACGTCGCGAACTCCTCGAGCTTCGAGAGCGTCGCGAAGTTGTCGCCGGTCAGGATGCGCTCGGCCATGGGCGCGGCCGCGCCCAGACGCGTGCCCTCGGGCAGAGGCTCGCCCTGACGGTACTTGCCCGTCAGGAAGCCGCTGGCCAGCGGGAAGTAGGGGAGCACACTCAGGCCGTACTGCTTGCACGCGGGTACCAGCTCACGCTCGATGCGGCGATCCAGCAGGTTGTACTGGTTCTGGGCCGAGATGAACGGCGTCAGATGCTCGGCGCGCGCCACCCAGTGCGCCTCGGCCACCTGCCACCCCGCGAAGTTCGAGCAGCCCACGTAGCGCACCTTGCCCTGACGGACGAGGTCGTCCAGCGCGCGCAGCGTCTCCTCGATGGGCGTGCGGATGTCAGGGAAGTGCACCTGGTAGAGGTCGATGTAGTCGGTGTCCAGACGCCGCAGGCTGTCCTCGACCGCGTTGAAGATGTACTTGCGTGACGCGCCGCTCCAGAGCGGGCCGTCGCCCATGGGCCCGGCGAACTTGGTGGCGATGACGACCTTGCGCCGGTGAGGCTTCAGCGCCTTGCCGAGATACTCCTCGGACTTGCCGCGCCCACCGTAGATGTCAGCGGTATCGAAGAACGTGATCCCAAGCTCGACGGCCTTTTCGACGACCGCCTTCGTCTGCGCTTCGTCGCAGCGCATACCGAAGTTGTTGCACCCCAGTCCGACGGCCGACACCTGCAGCCCAGACCGGCCGAGATTCCTGTACTCCACGTGCTTGTCTCCGTTTCCAGGCGCCGGGGAGGGCCAGAACCGAGAATCAAGAACCCAGAACCGGGTGGTCGGCCGCCCGGC
>JBBITS010000085.1:0-5855 GCA_037440665.1 Chloroflexota bacterium | reverse complement strand
GATGTGGAAGTTGGTACCGCCGAAGCCGAAGGCGCTGACGGCCGCCCGGCGCGGGTTCGAGTGTAGCACGTTTGGTCCGTACGTTGACGTGAAGGTGAGAGCCCTCTAGCATCGGGCGGAAGGTCATCATGGAATCCAATGCCCTCGCCCCTCACGCCGTGACCGAAGTTGCCGCCGCCCCAGGGCGGCCCGGCACGTTCGCGTCGCTGCAGTACCGCGACTACCGCTACCTGTGGTTCGGCCAGGTCGGCCATTCGGCGTCGCTGTGGATGGAGCAGATCGTCCGGCCGGTGCTGATCCTTCAGCTCACCGACTCCGGGCTGATGGTCGGGCTCGTGGTGGCGGCGCGCATGGCGCCGATGCTGCTGTTCGGTCTGCTCGCGGGCGTCGTCGCAGACCGCGTTGACCGCAAGCGCGTGCTGCTGGCGACGCAGTTCGTCACGATGTCGATCCACTTTCTGATGGCGGCGCTGGTGTTGACCGACGTCATCGAGCCGTGGCACGTGTTCGTGACAGCGTTCGTCTCCGGCTCGTCGATGGCGTTCAACCAGCCCGCGCGCCAGTCGCTCATCCCGAAGGTCGTGCCCAAAGAGAGCGTGTTGAACGCGGTGGCGCTGAACACGTCGGCCATGAACATCATGCGGATCGTGGGTCCGGCCATCGCGGGAGTGCTGCTGTTCAGCGGCATCGGTCCGGTATACCTCCTGAACGGCGCCATCCTCGTCGGGGTGATGGTGACGACGTCGCTGATGCGCATTCCGCACGAGCCGCGCGCAGCTCAGCCGGGCGCGGTCGGCTGGCTGGATGACCTCCGGGAGAGCTTCGCGTTCGTCGCGCGCGATCGGGCGGTGCTGTTCGTTATGGGGCCCGCGCTGATCCTGTTCGTCTTCGGGTTCCCGTACCAGAGCGTCTTCGTGCCGCTATTCGCCAAGAAGGTGCTCGACCTCGGCGACTCGGGCGGGGGCGCGCTGGTGGCGGCGACGGGCGCGGGCGCTCTGGCGGGCTCGCTGGTGATGGCGTCGCAGGGGACGATGAGGAACCGGGGCGTCTGGCTGCTGGCGTTCCTGGCGCTGTTCAGCGCGGGCCTGCTGATCTTCTCGCGGTCGGCGTTCCTGCCGCTGTCGGTCGTCGCGCTGATGGCGACGGCGAGCATGAGCGCGTCGTACATGTCGCTGAGCAACAGCCTGCTGCTGGAGCTGAGCCCGCCGGAGATGCACGGACGCGTGATGAGCCTGATGAGCCTCGACCGGGGCCTGATCCCGCTGGGGGCCACCATCGCGGGGGCGCTGGCTGAGTCGCTGGGTCCGCAGGACGGCCTGCTGGTGATGGCGCTGGTCTGCCTGGCGCTGACGGCGGTGGCGGCTGCGGGCGCGCCGGCCGTTCGGCGGCTGTAGGAGGGGGAGCGTCTCCGCGTGAAGGAAGGCTCGACGCCTGTGGTAGTATAGGGCGCGCGGAGGCTCTCGGGCCTACGGACAGGCGCTCTGCAAGAGAAGCCGAGGCATCGGATATGACCGAGACGGAGAAGGCGATCCGGCGCAACTATCCCCGGACCCTGCGGCTGCCCGGCGGCCAGGAGCTGACGCTCCGGCTCATGAAGCCGACGGACAAGGAGGCGATGGTCGCGTTCGCGCGCTCGCTACCGCCCCACGACCTCCTGTTCCTGCGAATGGACATCACCCGGCCGGACATCGTGCAGGAGTGGGCGAAGAACCTCCGGACGGGCCGCACGGTGACGGTGCTGGCCGAGAGGGACGGAGAGATCGCCGGCTTCGGCAGTCTGCACCACGACGACCTCCTGTGGACCCGCCACGTCGGCGAGGTGCGCGTCATCGTCGGCACGGAGTACCGCGGACGGCAACTGGGTCCGTGGCTGGCCCACGAGGCCTTCGTCATCGCGAAGAACCTGGGCCTCAAGAAGATCACGGTGCAGATGACGACGGATCAACAGGGCGCGCGCCGCGTGTTCGAGAAGCTCGGCTTCCGGCCCGAGGCGCTGCTGCCCGACCATGTCGTCGACCGCGCGGGCAAGACCCACGACCTGCTGATCATGGCCCACGACGTGGAGGGTCTGACGGACACCGAGGTCTGGACGGGTCCTGCGCGGTCGGCGGTGCGGCCCTAAGCGGCTCAACACAACGAGCCGAAAGGCCACTCGTTGAGCCACGGGCATCAGTTTCAATCCTCACCCGGCGCGACGACCGGGTGCAACCGGATGAAGGAGGAAAGGCATGCGCAAGACACTAGAGTTTCAATCCTCACCCGGCGCGACGACCGGGTGCAACTCGCCTGCCAGCTTTGCTCCCCGAAGACCATGCGCGCGTTTCAATCCTCACCCGGCGCGACGACCGGGTGCAACTTGTCAAACTGAGGGTACACGTAGCTTTCATCGCCCTGTTTCAATCCTCACCCGGCGCGACGACCGGGTGCAACGCGGCGGCGGCCCGTACGACGCCTCAATCGCCCAGTTTCAATCCTCACCCGGCGCCCTGGGATTCCTCCTGGGGCTGTCCCGGGGCTTCCACCAGGCCTTCGACCCCGCCGACCCCGACTACGTCGCCGGGTGCAACCTGGGCGGCGCGTCCGGGTCTTTGTGCCGGGCGACGAGTTTCAATCCTCACCCGGCGCGACGACCGGGTGCAACCCTGCGCTTACGACGCGTGGGTCGCCCGGTTCCGCCCGTTTCAATCCTCACCCGGCGCGACGACCGGGTGCAACTCCATATTATAGGCCAAAACAATGCGGATTTCCTGCCTCGCGCCCACTTGCAGGCCGTATCGGGCCTTCGTCACCGGCCGTAAGGGCCATGTCCGGGGCGATCCCTTTCGCGGCCAGCCCAACGAACCAGCGAAATCTGCGCGAACCCCAGACGTACGCTTCCGTCGCCAGTGGTTCGCGCCGGCTCACAGCACCAGCGGCTCCCGCAAGTCGAAGACAGGTTGCAGCCCGTGGACTTCCAGGAACTGGCTCCTCGGTTCCCTCAAGCGGTATATCCGCAGGCTGTCCTCTGTCGGACACATCTCCTGCAGCAGCCGGTGCCGCAACCGCTGCAGATCCGTCGCGCTGAGAACGCATTCGAACACCGACTTCTGCACACGCTGCCCGTAGGCCTCGCACGCCTTCGCCACGCGGCGTAGCCGCCGGCGTCCCTCCGCTGTCTCGGTCGACACGTCGTACGTCACCAGTATCTCCACAACGTCGCTCTCTCAGAGTCTCACCGGTACAGAAACGGCGGGTAGTGGCGGAGTTCGTCGCGCAGGTGTCGCGCCAAAAGGCGGGCCTGGACGTGGGGAACCAATCCCAGCGGCACCTTCGTCTTGAGCGCGCGATGGCCGATTTCCTCCTCCTTGCGCCGCTGATACGCACCCACGACCGTTCGCCGACCCTCTTCAGTGAGCTGCACCGCGCCTCCTGGCAAGACCTCGAAGTCCTTCGCCTTGAGTTGCCTGCGGTTCACCAGTGTGATCCCCAGCCGGTCGGCCAGCACCGGCCGGAACTCCTCCATCAAGTCGAGAGCCAGCGCCGGCCGGCCAGGACGGAGCGCATGAAGGAACCCCACCTGAGGATCCAGACCTACGCCCTCGAGCGCCGAAGCGCATTCAGCCCGAAGCAGCGCATACAGAAAGGACAAGATCGCGTTCATCCGGTCGCGCGGCGGACGCCGCGTCCGGCCATCGGGCGAGAACGCCGGACGATCGACACGGACCATGTGTCCGAACACGCCGAAGTACGCCCGGGCGGCCTCTCCTTCCGCGCCGCGCACGGTATCGAGATCGTGGCTGTCCTTGAGACGGGCGAGGATGCCGCCAAGCGCTCTGCGGCGCAGGCCAGCGCCTCGCTGTCCTCACCGTCAACAGCCTCTCGCGCCGCCCGGAGCAGCACCTGGCGGCTGTTCTGGATCTTACCCGCGACGATCTGGCGCGCGATCAGCCACGGCCGGTCTGGGTGGGACAGCGCCAGATGCTGCGCCCGGCGCAGGAGAACATTGCCCCGTGTCGGCCCTTCGACACGAGCCTTGAACCGCCCCCGCCGGTCCAGCCAGACAAGGCTCCGCCCGTCCTCGGCGCACCGTTGGATAAGGAATGGGCTTATGCTGACACGCCCCATCACTACGATCCCGCCGAGGCGCAGAAGCGGCGCCTTCAGTTTGGTCTCGCCGTCCACAACCACCCGCACCGTGTCGCTATCCAGGTGGAGCATGGTCCCCTGCGTCATGACGTACAGAACGTTCAGCAGCTCACGCATCGTCGGGCTCAACGCTGGCAGGCTGGAATAAAGAACCCTGAAGGCCGCGGAGACGGGCGGATTCTCCCAGCACCGCAGGAAGGCAGGCGTCTATCAGCGAACAGTTCCGGCACCGCGCGTCGTTGACGGCCGGCGGGAGGTCGTCCGACCGCTGCATCCGCCGGATTTCTTCAACGATGGCGAGCGTCCTGCGCCGCAGGCTGTCATCGAACACGACCTCGCGCCTCAGCCTCGACGCGTGGTGGAAGATCGCGCCTCGCGGCACCGGAACATCGAACATCTCCTCCAGGCAGAGCGCCTGACCGCAGAGCTGCAGGTCGGCGTGAATCCCACGCCTCGGCCCGGACTTGTATTCCACCGGGTAAGGCCCGGCCGGCCGCAGCTCAACGACATCGGCCTTCCCGCGCAGGCGCAACCGCTCCGACCAGAGGGGTACGCCGCGCATTACGCGGACGTCCCCCTCCCGCTCATCGTGCCCTGCATCGACGCGTTCGTGCGCCTGGCGACCGCGAACCGTGAACAGGTTCTCCTCGAACGTCTGTTCCACGTGAATAAGCGCGCACTGCCGCGGGCAGTAGCTGAAATGCTCGATGGCGGATACGAGCACCTCGTCGCTGTCTTCGCGTTCGCTGTCCACGTTCGCTCACCCCCGCAGGCGCAGACCTGACCGGGACATCGCACGGCCTGCTGCGCCCACTCGGACCTATCCGAATCTAACGCGGAGACGCTACGAAACGTTGCAGCGCGGCGATAGCTCCTACCCGACCAGCCGCGTCACCGTCACCCCATCGGGCAAGCCCTCCTCGTTCACCTGAACGACGTAGTCCGAGAACGACCGTGGCGCCTCCACTCCATCCTTACGGGCTACCGTGACCCGCTCGAAGAGCGTGTGCGCTGGCGCGTTTCCGAGCGGCGACTCGTGGGTGAACACGTACAGCCCGCGCACCGCCATCATCCCCCGGGACGACGACCGGTCGTGATCCCACATCTGTTGCAGCGCCTGCCAGAAGAGGTCCAGGTCTTCATCTCCCGCTCCGGTCTGCCGGGCGAAGTGCGGGTTGAAGAACCCGTGCGCCCGGTACAGCCCGTAAGGGACCAGCGCCTTGCGGCCCATCTCGGTCTGCTTCCCTGTGGTCTGCCCTTCGTCGGAAACGGCCACCGTGGCGTCCTCCGGCCTGGTCACAGCCACCCGGGTGATCGAAAGGTCAAGCGGAACGATGGGGTCCAGTGACCTGGCGAAGGTGAGTTGCACGGGCCCGCGCACCTGTCCGCAGTTCACCCCCATCGTCATGACGGCGCCAAAGACGCGGATGTCGTAGAAGTTCTCGCACATCTAGGCGCGGGCCTTGTCCACGTCGTCCCTGGCCTGCTTCGCGCCCGTCGATTTCAAACCGAGGTCTGCGTAGGCGCGCTGGTGAAGCGTATTCAGCGCCGGGCCACCGCTCTGAATGTATATCTTGAACTGGCCCTCATCACCCCGAGCGAGGTCTATCCAGTCCCGGACCTTCCGCTTGATCGCCACGTCTGTTACGAGGCCCTGCATGGTTTCCGGGTCGACGCGTGGGAGATTTCCAGCATCCGGATCGCCGTTGGGGTTCCCGTCCGCGACGTCG
>JBBITS010000084.1:0-9751 GCA_037440665.1 Chloroflexota bacterium | reverse complement strand
GAACCCGACCATCTGCACCTTGCCGGTGACGGTAGCGGTGAGACGTCTTCTAGCTGCGGCTTCCATCCCGGTCTAGAATACGGCGCGGAGGCGAAGTCCAGCCGATGCAGATTCCTGCCCCGCAGGCGCCGGGTGCGCCACACCAGGGTGGCCTACCGCCGGGCTGCTTGCCATCGGGCCGATAATAAAGTAACCTTCGCTGCAATGGCATCGGTTTTCCGAGACCGCCGGGCGGACTACGAGCGGGCCGTAAACAGCGCCTTCAGTCCCCACTCGCCCATCAATCGGGCTCGCCTCTTCGCCGGCCGAACCCAGCAGATTCGCGCTGTGGTCGACACCATCACCACACCCGGTCTTCACGCGGCCATTTACGGCGAGCGCGGTGTCGGCAAGACATCGTTAGCGAATATCATCGGGGAATTCCTGGGTGATGTAGCAGGCGTGTCCCGCGTCAACTGCGGCCAGCAGGAGACGTTTGGCTTGGTGATCCGCCGCAGCCTCAGCGCGTTCCAGCTTTCGATGTCAAGGCCACAGGCCGGTTTTGGCGAGCGGGAGGCCACCGTCGTTCAAGAGGTCCTGACATTGCTCCCAGAGGGCGACGCCCTGTCGCCCGACGCTGTAGGGGCTCTACTCTCCCAGTTACCACCCTACTTCGTGCTGGTTATCGACGAGTTCGATCGTCTGCCGCACAACGAAACCGCTGCCTTCGCCGACTTCATCAAGTCGCTTTCTGACCGCGGCGCTCCATCCACAGTGGTGCTCGTCGGAGTGGCCGAAGACATCAACGCTCTCATCCTCAGCCATGCATCCGTGGAGCGCTGCCTCCGCCAGATCCGCCTTCAGCGGATGTCTGAGGATGAACTCGGCGAAATCATCGACAGAGGTCTCGATGCCGCCGGCTTCGCCTTATCGTCTGACGCGCCCCGGCAGAGAATACTGTCTGTGTCCCAGGGATTCCCCCACTACACCCATCTCCTGGCTCAGAACGCCGCCCGCGCAGCGCTGGACGCCGAGAGGGTAACGATAACTGACGACGACGTCATCGCAGGGATGCACACAGCGGTCGAGAGGGCAGATCAGAGCCATCGTGAACTCTATTTCAAGGCGACTATTGGTACGAAGAAGCGGAACCTGTGGCGTGAGGTCGTGGCCGCATGCGCTCTGGCCGAAAGCGACGAACGCGGGTCGTTCTCGGCCAGGGCGGTCCAGGACCAACTGAGCGTGATCCTTGACCGCCCAATCATTCAGCAGACGCTCGCCTACCATCTCGGCAAACTCACTGAGGAAAGTCGCGGGCCACTGCTCGAACGCTCTGGCGAGGAACGGCGGTACAGGTATCGGTTTGTCAACCCACTTATGCGGCCGTTCATCATCATGAAAGCTATGAACGAGGGTTTGATCACAGCCACGTAGAACCAGGTTCCCGGTTCGAACCTACACAACTACCCCACCAACGCCGCCACGACCTCGCGCACGAGGTCCAACGGCACGCCCGCTCGGACGACCGGCTCGCTCACGTCGCGCAGGAGCACCCAGCGCACGTCTTTGCCGGCGACCTTCTTGTCCAGAGCGATGGCACCCAACACGGCGTCAGCGTCAACGCCGGGCATCCGCACTGGCAGGCCGTAGCGCTCCAGGAGCCGCCGCTGGCGCTCCCGCACCAGCGGCGGCGTCAGGCCCAGGCGCTCGCCGATCTCCACCGCGGCCATCATGCCGACGGCGATGGCCTCGCCGTGCAGCACGCGTCCGTAGCCCGTGGCGGCCTCGATGGCGTGGCCTACCGTGTGGCCGTAGTTGAGGATGGCGCGCAGCCCGGTGTCGCGCTCGTCCTTGCTCACCACGTCGGCCTTGATCCAGACGTTGCGGCGCACCAGGCGCGTAGTGGCGTCGGGGTCGAGCGAAAGCAGCGCCCCAGCCTCGGACTCCAGTTCGTCGAGCATTTCTCCGTCGCGAATGAACCCGTGCTTGACGATCTCGGCGAAGCCCTCGCGCAGGACGCTGGCCGGGAGGGTCGCAAGCAGCGACGTGTCCTGCAACACCATCTTCGGATGGTAAAACGCGCCCACCAGGTTCTTGCCCTCGCGATGGTCGACGGCCACCTTGCCGCCGATGGAGGCGTCGACCATGGCCAGCAGCGACGTGGGAGCCTGGACGAAGGGCATGCCGCGCAGATACGTCGCGGCCACGAAGCCCGCGAGGTCGCCCACCACGCCGCCGCCGAAGGCCACGATGGTATCGCGGCGCTCTGCGCGCTGCATCACCAGCCAGTCGTATACGGTTTCGACGGTCGTAAGGCTCTTGCTGGCTTCGCCCGCAGGAAACGCGAACGCCTCGGCCTCGTATCCGGCGGCGCGCAGGGACGACAGCGCGGCCTCGCCATGGGCGCTGAGCACGCTCTCGTCGCTGACGACCAACGCGCGGCCTTCAAGCTCCAACGCCCGCATGCGCGCGCCCAGCTCGGCGAGCGCGCCCCAGCCCACGAACACCGGGTACGACCCCGACGCGGCGCGCACGACGCACGCGGCGTCGCTGAAGGCCTGCGGGTCGGGCAAACGGAAGCGTTCCTCGTCCCTCCATACACCGCGCTCGCCGGACGCGCGCCACGCCCGCACGACCTCGCGCGTGACGTCTTCGAGCGAAAGCGTGTCGGTGTGAACCGTGGCGTCGGCCAGCGCATAGAGCGCCGCGCGTGACGACTTGAGGGTGATGATCTTCGCCAGCGGGTCCAGGCCGGTCAGCAGCGGACGTTCCGAGACAGGCTCTGGCGCCTCGCGCAGACGGCGGAGGATGGTTTCGGGGAGCGCCTCCAGGCAAACGACGACGCCCGTGGCCATCGCCCTGCGGTTGGCCTCGGAGAGCACGGCACCGCCGCCTGTGGCGACGACCACGCCATCCATCGTCGCGGCGCGAGCGATGGCCTGCGCCTCCATGTCGCGGAAGCGCGGCTCGCCGTCCTCGGCGAACACGCGGGCGACCGGCTTCCCGGCTTCGGCCTCGATCTCGTCGTCGGTGTCGACTGCGGTCCAGCCCAGATCCTTCGCCACCAGCGAGGCGACGCTCGACTTACCAGTTCCGGAGAACCCGGTGAGGAAGATGCGGCGGGCGCGGCTAATACTTGCGCACATTGGTGTAGAAGCGCTGGAAGTCGCGGACGTTGCGAGTGTAGATCACCTCGCTCCGTTCCGCTGCGGTAGCCGCTATGAGCGCGTCCCTAACCAGAGACTCGGAGACTCGCTCAGGGAGACCTCGCAGCCAGAGCCCGGCCTGGGTAGCCGCTGAAAGAGTACGCGCCGCTGCGTCCAGCAGAAAGAACAAGGCGTCGTAGAAATCCTCTTCGCTCTCAGAAACGTGACTGCCGACCCAAAGCTCAAACGCCGTTATGGTGGAGAAGGAGCCCGTCAAGTCGCCGCCTCTGAGACGTTCCCACAAACGGCGCGCGCCCGCATCTCCTCTGTGCAGGTCAATGAAGAAAGTTGTATCGAGAAGGGCGTCAGCCACGCGGCCTTAGTCCGCGCCATATCTTCCTTGTCCGGCGCACGTACACGCTCCCCGGTGGCAGATCGGGTCGTCCTCCCACCCCCTCCTCCACCGTGGCGATGGCTTTCCTCCGCGTCCACGCGGTCTTCTTAGGACGCCGCATCAGCTTTCCCTGGGTTCGCCGAATCGCCCCCTGCGCCATGTCACAATACCTCCAGCCTCGCCCCTGTGAGCCCCGCGCACAGCCACCGCCGCTCGCGCGCCGCCGGCTGCGGCCTGCCCGCCCCGGAGAACCCCGTGAGGAAGATACGGCGGGCGCTCATGACGCCCACAGTCTACTCGACGGGCCAGCCCCGGGGACGCAACGTCTTGCGGTAGGCCTCGAAGTTGCGTAGCGTCTCGGCGATGTGGTCGCCGCCGAACTTTTCGAGCAGCGCGCCGGCCAGCACTATCGCCACCATCGCCTCACAGATGACGCCCAGGGCGGGAACGACACAGACGTCGCTGCGCTCGTAGTGGGCGGCGACCTCCTCGCCCGTCTCCAGGTCTACGGACGGCAGGGCGCGGGCCAAAGTGGCGATGGGCTTCATCCCGGCGCGGCAGACGACGTCCTCGCCGTTGGTGATTCCGCCCTCCGTGCCGCCCGCCCGGTTGGTCGCACGGCGCCACGGCCTGTCGTCCCACTGGCCCGGCGGCAGGATGACGTCGTGCACTTCCGACCCCAGCGCGCGGGCGACGCCGAACCCGCCGCCGATCTCGACGCCCTTGACCGCGTGAACGCTCATCAGCGCCTGCGCCAGACGCCCGTCGAGCTTGCGATCCCAGTGGACGTGGCTGCCAAGGCCGATGGGCACGCCTGACGCCCGCACCTCGACAACGCCGCCGAGCGTGTCGCCAGCGTTGCGCGCAGCGTCTATGGCTTCGATCATGCGCGCGCCGACGGCGCTATCGGCGCAGCGCACTTCGGACGCTTCGACGGCGTCCCAATCGGGCTCGCCGTCTACGGACGCCTCGACGTCGCCGATGGCGACGGTGTGACTGTGGATGGAGACGCCGAACTCCTCGAGCAGACGGCGGCAGATGGCTCCCACGGCGACACGGGCGGCCGTCTCGCGAGCCGAGGCGCGTTCGAGAATCGGCCGCACGTCGTCCTGCGCGTACTTCATGGCGCCCGCGACGTCGGCGTGGCCGGGGCGGACGCGCGTCACGCGTTCGATCTCCGCCTCCACCGGCTCAACCGCCATCTGTTCGGTCCAGTTGGCCCAGTCGCGGTTCTCGATCCAGAGGGCGATGGGGCTGCCAATGGTCAGGCCGTGACGGACGCCCGCCGTTATCTCGGCGCGGTCCTGCTCGATCTTCTGACGCCGCCCGCGGCCGTAGCCGCCCTGACGCCGCCGTAGGTCGCGGGCGATGCCGTCCTCCGACAGGCGTAGGCCCGCCGGCACGCCTTCGACGATGACCGTGAGTCCCTTGCCGTGGGATTCGCCCGCCGTCAGGAATCGCAGATCGCTCACCCTTCCCCTCCGGCGAAGGGCCGCAGCTCGCGCGGGGAGGTAGTGCGGTGCCCGTTCCGGACGGTGTCGGCGTCCGGCGTCACCGGGAGCGCCCGGCCCCCACCGTCGAGTTGGTAGCGGCCCCCGACGCGCCGGATGAACGCCTCGGCCGGGCCATCCCAGTCGGCGTCAACTACCTGCTCGCGGCGGATGATGGTGCTGAGGATGCACTCCTGCTGCGTAGCGCCCCGCTCGTCGCGGAACGTGGTGTAGATGTCGAGCTGCACGCGGTCGGGACGGACGTGCGGCAGGTCGTACATGAACATGTCGGCCAGGCGCACGGTTATCTTCATCGCCTCGTCCAGGGCCGGGCTGACCTCGCGCCGCTGCCCGTCGACCGTCTGAAAGCGCGCCTCAGCGGTCGTCGCCGCCCGGATGTAGTCGGCGCCGATCTCCAGCACCTCGATGCCCTGCACGGCGCGCCAGATGGCAGCGGACACGTCCTTCGGCGGACGCTCGCGCTTCCAGCGCTCCACTTCGCCGGTCACCAGTTGCTGGATGACGTCGAGGTTGCCCGCCAGGACCTGGCGGCGCCATTCGTTCTGCGCGCGCGTGCCCTGCAGCACGACGTACGCCACGAACACAAAGATCGCGGCGACGCCGAGCATCGCCCAACCGATACCCCACGTAGCCGCCAGAACGATCCCGCCGCCCATGATGTTGTCCACTTCTCGCTCAGCTTCCCGCCGCGGCCAATCCCACTGCTTCCCGGGCCGCCGCCTTCATCGCTTCCACCGGAGCCTCTTGCCCGGTCCACAGACGGAAGCCCTCTGCCGCCTGATACACCAGCATGCCGAGGCCGCCGACCGCCTTCGCGCCGCGCGCCTTCGCACCCGCCAGAAAGGGCGTCTCGGCCGGGTTGTACACCAGGTCGAACGCCACGGCCCCTGGCCGGATGAGGCTGGTGTCCACAGGCGACTGCCCTTCAGTCTCGCTACCGGCAGTGCCAACCGGCGTCGCGTTCACCACGAGGTCCGCGGTCATCAGCGTGTTGAGGAACGCGCCGTCGCCCCAGTGCGACCACGTAATCTGCGTCCCCGTCGGCGCCTGCTGTCGCAGCGACGCCACCAGCGCGTCGGTGCGGCGCCACGAGCGGCCGCTGACGAACACGGTCGACATGCCGAGTCCGGCCAGGACCAAGGCAACGGCGCGCGCGGCGCCGCCGGCGCCCAGGATGATGGCGCGCCCGCCAGGAGCCTGAAACCCGCTTTCCTCAAGCGAACGCCGGAAGCCCGCTACGTCGGTGTTGTAGCCGGCAAGCGAGCCGTCCTCGCGGACGATGGTATTGACCGCGCCCACGAGCTGCGCGCGCTCGTCCAGGCGATCCAGAAGCGGAACGACAGCCTCCTTGTGGGGAACGGTGACGTTGGCGCCGTAGAACTCGTCCCCGCGCAGGGCAGCGACGCGGCCCTCCAGCGCCTCGGCCGGCGTCTCCCAAGCCTCGTACGACGCGTCTAGGCCCGCCGCGGCGAAGGCCGCGCGGAACATCGCGGGGCTCACCGAGTGACCCAGAGGATAGCCGATTACCCCGGCGCGATTCATTGCGTGCCCCTCCGATACTCCTCGACGTTCCGCTCGTGCTCTTCGAGCGTCTCCGCGAACACGTGGCTGCCGTCGGGACGCGCCACGAAGAACAGGTAGTTGGTCTGCGCCGGCCTCAGGACCGCCCGGATGGAATCCAGGCCCGGGTTGCAGATGGGCCCCGGCGGGAGGCCCGGCCGCACGTAGGTATTGTACGGCGAATCCAGCCGCAAGTCGTCAACCGTAAGCTCGGCCTTCCAGTAGCCGTATTCCTCGACGCTCGCCGGGTCTTCCGCGACCGCATACTGCACCGTGGGGTCGGCCTGGAGGGGCATGCCGATCCGGAGCCGGTTGAGGTAGACGCTGGCGATGGTCGGGCGCTCATCAGGCACACGCGCCTCGCGCTCGACGATCGAGGCGAGCGTCAGGACTTCCCACGGCGACAGGTCGCCCGCGCCGCCGCCGATCTCCGGCGCGACCTGCCGGTCGAACGCGGTCAGGAGCTGGCGCACGACGTCCTGCGGCGTGACCGTGCTGAAGAACCCGTAGGTGGCCGGGAACAGCATGCCTTCGAACGAGTAGCTGCGCCGCGCCAGCTCCGTGGCGCCGATGTCGGCGTATGCCGACTCGTCCGACAGGGCCTCCAGGAACGCGTCTCTTGAGACGATGCCGTTCTGCTCGAGCAGGTCGCCGATCTCTTCGCCGCGCAGACCTTCAGGGATAGTGACTTTCCGCGATGCAGTGTCGCCGCGGATCATGCGCTCCAGGACTTCCGTGGCTGGCAGGCCCAGGTCGAACTCGTACTCCCCGGCGACGAGGTCGCCGCCCACGCCACGCAACTCGACCAGCACGTGGAACGCCCGCGCGCTGCGGATGACGCCAAGGTCCTCCAACCGCTCGCCGACGTCGGCGGCGCTTTCCCCCTCACGAACGTGAAAAAGGACGGGGCCCTGGCCCGGAGGCGCGAAGCGCCTGATGGGCAGATCGCTGTCCATCACCTGCGCCGGCGTGCCCCAGACGACAAGGGCAAGAACTGCCACGCCGGCGACGCAGGCGAGGGCCACGAGGAGCGAACGCGCGCTCATGGGGGCGCCTCAGCGGCCGGCGCCAGCGGCGCGCGCCCGCCGGGCGTCGATGTAGTTCTGGAGGATGGCTGCCGCCACGACGTCGTCCCGTGCCCGCCTTCGCGGGGCGGCCTCCCTCCGCTCGCCGCGTCGCGGGCCGCGAGCCGGGCGGCGCTCGATCTGAGCCGTCGTCAGACGTTCGTCCCAGAAGTCGATGGCTACCCCCGCTCCTTTGAGATCGCGCGCAAACGCCTCCACGGCGCGCGCCTGCGGACCTATCGATCCGTCCAGCGACAGCGGCAGGCCGACGACGACGGCCTCCGCTCCCTCCGCGCGGGCGATCTCGGCGACACGCGACGCCGCGTCTTCCGTCTTCCGGTCGATGATGGTCAGAGGCACCGCCACCCGCTCCTCGGCGTCGCAGACGGCGACGCCGATGCGCCGCTCTCCCACGTCCAGACCCAACATGCGCATGCTACGCCGTTGATGGACCGCCGGCGCTCCCGGCCGCAGCGGCGAGCGCCCTTTCGACCTCGTGGACGGCGGCGGCGATGGCCTCGGCCAGCTTGCCCGCGTCCTTGCCGCCGGCCTGCGCCATGTCGGGACGCCCGCCGCCACCGCCGCCCGTGACCTGCGCGGCCGCGCGGATGACGCTCCCGGCGTTGAAGCCCGCCGCTACGGCCTCGGGCGTCGCCATGGCGACAAACTGCGGCCTGCCGCCGACGTTGGCGCCCAGGACGACGGCCGTGCCCGGCCCGAGCTTCGCCTTCACGTAGTCGCCCATGTCGCGCAGCGACTCGGCGCTGGCCGCCACGACAACCTCGGCGACCAAAGACACGCCGTCGATCTGGCGCTTGCGCTCCAGAAGCCCGGCGGCGGCGTCCTTCGCGCGCGAGCGCTGCAGAGCCTCCGTCTCGCGCCGCGCCTGCTCGAGTTCGGCCTGGAGCGCGGCCAGCCGCGACGGCAGCTCGGCGGCCGGCGCGTTGATGGCCCGCGCCGCGCGTTCCAGCGCGTTCAGCCGCTCGCGCACGTAGGCCACAGCCGCGCCGCCGGTCAGCGCCTCGATGCGGCGTAGGCCCGCGCCCACGCTGCTCTCGCCGGTGACGACGCACAGGCCGACCTCGCCCGTGCGATGACAGTGCGTGCCGCCGCAGAGTTCCTTGCTGAAGCAGCGGTCCGCCGCTCGCCCAGGCGAGTCTTCGACCGGCTCGCAGATGTGCACCACGCGCACACGGTCGCTGTACTTCTCACCGAAGAGCGCCATGGCGCCGCCCTCGATCGCCTCCTGGTAGGCCATCTCCTCGGGGCGCACGTCGACGTCGGCGCGTATCTTCTCGTTCACCAGCCGCTCGACGGCCTCCATCTCGTCGGGCTTGACCGGCTCGACGTGGGTGAAGTCGAAGCGCAGGCGGTCGGGCGCGACCAGGGAGCCGGCCTGACGGACGTGCTCGCCGAGAACGTGGCGCAACGCCGCGTGCAGCAGGTGCGTCGCCGTATGGTTACGCATGCAGGCGGCGCGCTTCTCGCGGTCGACCGCGGCCACGACGACGTCGTTGACGGCGATGCGGCCCTCTACGACCCGGCCGCGATGGACGATGAGGCCCTCGGCAGCGGCCTGCGTGTCGGTCACCTCCATCCGCCCCTGCGGGCCGCGGATCTCGCCCTGGTCGCCGACCTGCCCGCCGCCCTCGGGGTAGAACGGCGTCTCGACCAGAACCAGTTCAGCGTCCTGGCCCGCCTCGGCGGCGTCGGTGACGCCCGACGGTCCGATGATCCCCGCGACGGTCGACTCCAGCGTCGTGCGGTCGTACCCGGCGAAGCGCGTGCGAATGTGGGCGAGCCGCGCGTAGGCCTGCAGGCGATCTTCTTCGTACTCGAACTTCGCGGCGGCGCGGGCGCGCTCGCGCTGCTTCTCCATCTCGCGCTCGAAGCCCTCTTCGTCGACCGAGAGGCCGTGCCCGGCCGCGATCTCGCGCGTCAGTTCGATGGGAAAGCCATATGTGTCGTGCAAGAGGAAGACGCGCTCTCCAACGATCTGCCCGCCGCCAGCGGTCTTCACGTCAGCCACGACTTCCGCCAGCAGGTGCTCGCCACGCTCGATCCGATTCCCCGGCGGGCCGCGCGGAGACGCCCGAA
>JBBITS010000083.1:4081-9829 GCA_037440665.1 Chloroflexota bacterium | reverse complement strand
GACCTCGGCAACGCCAGATGACCCGGGTGACCTACTCACGCCACCTTCGTCTCCGCTGCAGGCAGAAGCCACGACTGCCGCAGCCGCCGCCACGGCCATTCCCGTCGCAACCAGGGCTCGCCTCATCAATTCCACCTCACTTGGGTGTCCAGCCTCGCCTGCCCGTACCCATCCCTGGGGGGTTGGGTTATTCTGCCAAACACCGACAGTGCCGTCAAGGGCCAGCCTGGATGGCCGCCTCAGTCGCAGACGTACGTAAGGAAGTTGAAGTACAGCCGGAGTCCCAACTCGCCGCTTTTCTCCGGGTGGAACTGGGTGGCCACCAGGCGGTCGCGCACCACCGCCGAGGCGAACGTCACCCCGTACTCAGTCTCCCCCGCAACCACGCCCCGTTCGTCTGGCTCCGGATAGTAGCTGTGGACGAAGTAGAAGTAGGCGCCGTCCGGCACGTCGCGGAACAGCGGGTGCGGACGCACCTGGCGCACGCGGTTCCACCCCATGTGCGGCACTTTCAGATCCGAGCGCGGAAAGCGCACGACCCGCCCGGGGATGACGTCGAGGCAGGGGTGCTCGCCGCCTTCCAGGCTCACGGTCATCAGCGCCTGCAGGCCCATGCACACGCCGAAGAAGGGACGGCCGGATGCGATGTAGTCGAGCACGGGCTCGACCATGCCCTTCTCGCGGAGGTTCCGCATGGTGTCGGCCGCCGCGCCGACGCCGGGCAGAATCACACGCTCCGCCGAGGCCACGTCGGAAGGGTTCGCAGTCACGAACGGCTCGAACCCGACGTGCGCCACGGCGCGCGCCACGCTGCGCAGGTTGCCGGCGCCGTAGTCGATGATCGCCACGCGCTTGCTCATGGTCCGTCAGTGTAGCGGATGGACAGAGACGGCACGGGACAGCTACTTCTCGCCCTGCGGCGGGCGCTGGTCCGGTCCCCACCAGATCACGGCCGTCCGCATAGCGGAAGGGTACGTGGACACCCCGCCGTCTGGCATCTCCCCCATCAGCGGAACAAGCAGGTCCCGTACGCGCGCGTTCATCTCCGGCGTGTCGGGCATGCAGACGCTGCGGCGAGCCTGGTCGACCGCTTCGTTCCAGTCCGCGAACGTCCTTCTCGCATCCAGGCGGTACACGGCGACGTTGGGATAAATGCCCATCTCGTGCAGCACGCCGAGCGCGTGTTGGTGCGTCGGCTGCTGGGTCAGCGCTTCGCCGTGGAACTCCCGCCACAGGCCCATATCGGTCGCCAGCGGGTCAGCGCGCAGGTAGACGTAGCACCACGTCGCCGCCTCGTCGAGCCTGCTCAGGAAGCGCACGATGTCGTGAATCGGATAGAGGACGTGAGAACAGATGGCGATGTCGCAGCGCGGAGCGTCGACGTCCGGCCACGCCGCCTCGATGACCTCGATGTTTCTGACGCCCGCTGCCCCGGCGTCTCGCCGCAAGAACTGCAGCATCGACGGCGAGGGGTCCACCGCGATCACGCGCCTGGCCGCGCGCGCCAGCGGCACCGCGTGCCTACCTGTGCCCGCGCCGACGTCGATCACCGTCGACTCCGGGGTTACGCGCTCCAGGACCAGCCGGAGGAAGGGGTCCGTCGGATCGACGTCCTTGATGCCGCGGGCGTACTGCGCGGCGCGGTGCGCCCAGTAATCCTCGGAGCGGATCGCTGCCGCCGCGTTGGCCGCGTCCATCTGACGCCGGCGGCGATCGACCAGTTCCTGCCAGCGCGCGACGGCGTCGGGCATCGGCGCTTCGCTCACGCCGCGACGGCGTCCGAGACCTCGAACTCCATCGAGCCGAGGCCCAACACGACGAAGCCGATCTTCAATCTGTGCGTTCCCGGCGCCAGCGCGCGGCCGTCGACGTGGATGACGCTCGTGCCGTTCATGGTCAGGGTGAAGGGCTGGGACTCGCTGACATCGGTGAAAGCCACCTTCTTACCGTCCAGGAAGAAGGAGCACTGGTCCATGGGTATCTCGTCGCCATCGACCGACAACGGCAGCATGGCCTGGGCGTAGCCGGCGCCGAGCGTGTTGGTCAGGTGGAACTCGAACCCACCCTCGACGTTCCGCAGGCTGCCCTTGACGTACAGCCGGCGCAAGAGAAACGGAGGCACCTGCATCGACGTCATTGGGGCGCTCCTTTGCGGTGGGCCATGCGGAATATCTGCGCCTCCACGGCGACAGCTTCTTCCGGCAGTTGCGGGACCCGCCCCAAGCCTAGCGCCACCGTGTAGATTCGCGCCACCCGCTCCACCAGCTCGGCCACCGCCAGCGCCTCGCCGAGATCTCTTCCGCACGACAGTGCGCCGTGATGCCGCAGCAAAACGGCGTTGCGATCGCCCAGCGCCTGGACCGCGCGTTGGGCCAGCTCGGCCGTGCTCGCCAGCGCATACTCCGCGATGCCGACGGGACCGCCGATGTAGACGACCAGTTCGTCGACGATGGGCGGTAGCTCCATGCCCATCACCGCCAGCGCCGTCGCGTACACAGGGTGGAAGTGCGCCACCGCGCTCACGTCGGCGCGGTTCTGATACACGGCCACGTGCGCCAGGCTCTCGCTAGACGGGACGCCGTCGCCCTCCACAGGCTCGACTTCGAAATCGACGACCAGCACGTCTTCCGGGGTCATGCGGTCGAAGGGCACGCGGCTCGGCGTGATGGCGATCAGGTCGCTGCGGCCCGGCACGAGCGCGCTCACGTTACCGCTGGAGCCAGCGACCAGCCCCAGTTCGCCGAGGCGCCGGTAGGCGTCACACACCTCGGCCCGGACAGACGCGAACTCGCTCATCAAGCCCTCCTCGCGAGAGTGTCCGCAGCCTCGTCCAGCGCCAGCCAGCGCTGATAGTAGTCTGCATAGGCCGCGGCTGAGGTCATGTCTGGCGCCACGGGGCGTCGCGCATCGGCCATGGCGCGCACGGCGTCGAACGCCGGGAACAGCCCGACGCCGACGGCGGCGCACATGGCGGCGCCACGCGCCGCGGTGTCGTACGACAGCGAGACGTCCAGCGTCCGGCCGAGCGCGTCGGCCAGCATCTGGCAGAAGAGCGCAGACCGCGAGAGGCCGCCGGTTACGACAAGATCGCCGCAGCGCGCTCCGGCCACCAGCTCCGCCTGCTCGACGTTACCCCTGATGGCGAAAACGGCGCTCTCCAGGGTGGCCCTCAGGATCCGGCCGCGATCGACCTCCCCTACCGACATGGGGATAGGCATAAACACGCCACCCAGGCGGACGCTCATGGCGCGCGGCCCCATGATGGTCGGACCAAGGATGGCCGTGACGTCGCCTGCCCCTGTCGGGTGCGCGGCGGCTTCCGCCAGCGCGGTCTTCATGGCGTCTTCGCCCTCACCTACCAGCAGGCGCACGGCCCACGCCCACGTCCGTCCCGCGTCCATCGCGTTGCTCTCGACGATCCAGCGATCGTCCGGGGCGTGCACCGTCGTCCACGTCCGCCGCTGCGGGTCAACGACGGGCTTCGCAGTCACGACCTGCACGGGCGCGCTCCAGCCAGCGACGACGCCGCCCTGCCGGGGATCGATGGCCCCGCATCCCAGCAGCGAAGCCTGTGTGTCCGGGCACGCCGCGAAGACCGGTGTACCGGCGGCGAGGTCGCAGGCCGCTGCGACCTCCGCCCGCATCTCCCCGGCCTCCTCGCCCGGGCGCACAAGCGGCAGCGTCAAGGCGGGATCAACGTCAAGGTCCCGAAGCAGCGCTTCGGGCACAGACAGCGATGTGACGTCCAGCAGGCCACAGTCCGCGAGGTGGCCGCGCTCGGCGCGCAGCTCTCCCGTCATGCGGAACGATAGATAGCCGGCGAGAGGAAGCACTGCCCGCGCGCGCTCGAAGCACTCGGCGTCGTGGCTGTGCATCCAGCGCAGCTTGGCCGGGGCGAGGATGATGGAGGGATAGTGGGCGGTCGTCTCGTAGACGCGCTGGCCGTGTCCCGCGTCCATGAGGAAGCCCTCGGCGATGGCGCGGGCGTCGGAGTTGGGGCTGGCGAGCAGCGCGTCACCAGCGCCGTCGACGACGACGATGGCCATGCGCTGGCTCGTGACGGCTACGCCCCGCAACTGGCCCGGGGCGGCGCCCGACGCCCGCACCGCCTCCGCGAGCGTTTCCACTGTCGCCAACCAGCAGGCCTCGGCGTCCAGCTCCATGCCAAACGGGACGCCCGATACGGGGCTGGCGCGCCATTCGCGCCGCGCCACGGCCACCGGCCGTCCCGACGCCGAGACGACGAGACACCGCACGCCGCTGCTGCCCGCGTCGATGCCCGCGACGTACGGCTCAGACGCGGGCACGCATGACCTCCGGGTTCACGAGGCGGCGCGGCGGCAGACCGCGCAGAAAACGCTCCAGGTCCTCGGCGATCATGCGCGAGTGGCGCTCCACCGTCTCCACCGTCGCGCCGCCGATGTGTGGCGTCAGCACGACGTTGGGCAGATCGAGAAGCGGGCTCGAAGGCGGAACGGGGTGACCTTCGTATACGTCCAGACCTGCGCCGGCGATGCGCCCTTCGCTCAAGACGTCCGCAAGCGCGCCGTAGTCCAGCGCCGAGGCGGCGCCGAGGTTCAGGAGATACGCGCCCCTTTTCATCTTCCGCAGCGCGCGCGCGTCGATCACGGGCTTCCCGCCCGCTGGCGCCGACGCGTGGATGGTGACGAAGTCGGATCGGCGCAGCAGCGTGTAAAGGTCAACCAGCGTCGCGCCCACAGCCCTCGCGCGTCTCGCCGTCACGAAGGGATCGCTGGCCAGCACACGCGCGCCGAGCGCCGCGCACCGCCGCGCCACCTCCGACCCAATGCGGCCGAGGCCGACGACGCCGACCGTGCTGCCGGACACCTCACGCCCGCGCAGCCGCACGTACGCCTCCGTCGGGTCGCGCCACTCGCGCGCCTTCACGAAGGCGTCGGCGCGCGGGATGCCCCGCGCCAGCGACAGCATGAGCCCGAGGGTCAATTCAGCCACGGCAACGGCGTTGCGCGCGGGGGCGTTCACGACGACCACGCCACGCCCGGTCGCAGCATCGATGTCCACCTGGTTCGTGGCGTTCCGGCAGATGCCGACGAAGCGCAGGCCGGGCGCGGCGTCGAACGTCTCCGTGAACACAAAGTCGGCCTCGACGATGAGCGCGCCGTAGCCCTCGGCGTGGAGCCGCTGTCCCAGCTTTTCCGGATCCCAGAGCCGACGCGTCTCCAGCCAGCTCTCGTGGGTTACGTCAACGCGACGCCGCAGCCTTTCCAAGGCATGGGAAGAGAACGGAGCGAGGACGAGGACTCGCACGAACACACCTCGGGGCGAAGCCCGGCGCCAAATATAACACAGGGGCCGTTAGTGAACGTCAGGCCGTCTGCCGCGCCTCGAGAGCGCCGCCCAGAGCGTCGTCGAACGCGACGGCGATCTGGCCCGTGCGCCCTTTCAGACCTGCGCAGCGGCCCGCGACCATGCCGTCGTGCAGCGCGAGGGCGTACGCGGCCGCCTCTTCGGCCTCGCCGTCCAGCCCCGGCTGCCTGCTCGCGAGGCCGGTCAGCACAGTCTCCCAGCTCTGGTAGGCGGCGTTGAGCCGCGCCCGGAAGCCCTCGTCCCACAGAGCGATGCGCCAGAACTCTGCGACCAGTAGCGCGCCGTCGCGTCGGCTGTCGTACTCGATGAACGCCTCGACGGCGCCGAAGAAGCCGGCGTGATGCGCCAGCCGCGCGGTCTGGTCTTCGATCCACTGCTGGAGAACCTCGTCGCGCGCCT
>JBBITS010000083.1:0-4048 GCA_037440665.1 Chloroflexota bacterium | reverse complement strand
AGAACGCGCCCTTTGTCACACCGGCCGCGGCGGCAATATCGTCGATGGTCGCGCCCTGGTACCCCATGCGGGCGATGACCGGGCCGGCCGCTGCTAGAAGAGCAGCCCGCGTCTCTCGAGCGCGCAGTGATCGCGTGGATTCGTTACTAGTCATCCCCGTAGGTATCGGCTGAGCGAGGCGGCGTCCCAACGGGCTCGCCACCAGCCGGTTACCCGGGGGCATGCGCGCGCCTATTGCGCATCGATGAAGATCAAGAAGGACGAAACCGCCGTTCACCCAAGGTTCACCGTAACGGGCGCGCGCGCCTGATATGCTCCCCCGGACGCCACCGTTTCAGGTTTGGTAGGCCACGCACAGGCCCCGGGGAAACACCCGACGCGGCTGGAAGCCCACAGACGCACTGAGGCGCCGACAACGGCAAACCCATCGAGAGGTGGGGGCGCAAAGCCACGGGCCTGACCCTCTGCTCCGGCGGAGACAAGGCGGCCGGGCTGCCGAAGGCCTCGAGGACTATTCCCTCGACGACCTCTTGCTCCCCCCTTAGCCGTTGACGGCAGACGAACGCCAGGGCGAGCGCTTCGCGCCCTGTCTTAGAGGGGGGACGACATGGCACCGAGCCGCAGAACCAAGGCTGACCAGAAGCTAGCCCGCGAGCAGATGATCATCCGGCACATGCCGCTGGTGACCTTTGTCGTCGGCCGCATGTCGGGCGATGGCCACCGCACGATGGGTCTCGACCGTGAAGACGCCATCAGCTACGGCACTGAGGGTCTGATTCAGGCCGTCGACAACTTCGATCCCACGCGGAACCAGCTTCGCGAGCTTCGCCATCCGCCGCATCCGGGGCTCGATCCTCGACGCCATCCGTAAGGCCGATCCGCTGCCGCGTTCGGTGCGCCGCACGGCCCGCGAGATCGACCAGGCGACCCAGGAACTGGCAGCGCAACTCGGCCGCTGGCCCACACACAAGGAGCTAGCTTTGCGCCTGGGTCTGACGCCCGCCGAGCTGGCCGAGCAACGCAAGAGCACCGGCTCGCGCTTCGTCTCCCTGGAACAGACGCTGGCGGAGCGCAGCGGTGACGGCGGCAGCCCCCACGAGCCCGCGGACGAGGACCAGACCGGCAATCCCGAGCTGGCGGCCGAACACAGCGCGTCGATGGAAGTGCTGCGCGACGTCCTCCGCCAGCTCCCGGCGCGCGACCGCCGCATCCTGCTGATGCGGTACGCCGAGGCTCGCCCCTTCCACGAGATCGGCGCGGCCATGGGCCTCTCCGAGTCCCGCGTATGCCAGATCCACAAGCGGATTCTCTCCACACTCCGGCGGAGGATAAGCGTGGCCTGGGGCGAGGCGGCCTAGAGATCTGCTGGAAAACCTCCAGGCAGGCGTCCTTCTTGCCCGCCCGCCCAGGGAGGAAATAATCGAATCTGGGGGGGCATCCCCAGCCCCCGGCAGGTCGCCATGGCGACCTGCACCCCCTGTTTTTCAGCAACCTGCTAGGGGTCTGCACCCTGCCGTCTACGGCAGACGCCCACGCGTGCCGACACTTACTCAGGTAAGTAAAGCGACTCACCGAGCAGCTGTTCGGGAGCTTCATGTCTGGCGCCGAAGAATTGGTGAACGAATCCGCGGCGGCGGTCCCGGTCCCGCTTCGCGCCATCGGAGACGCCGAAGCGGCATCCGATGACAATCCGGAGACAACGGACCGGATTCCGCTGCCTCTGATCGCCTACATCACCCTGGTGGTGTTGGGCGGCGCCGCCGTGATCATCGCCGGCGCGCCAACGCTCAGCGCGCGCGAGGTCGAGGGCCTCATAGCGCTGGGCATCATCATCATGCTCGCCCAGAACTTCGAGCTTTCGATCTACGGCGACTCGCGCGTTTCGATGTCCATAGTGCCCACCTTCGCCGTAGCGCTGCTGTACGGGCCGGGAGCGGCTGCCATCACCTACCCTGCCGCATCGGCCGCCGCCGACATCATGCGTCCTCAGGGTAAGCCCTGGTACCGCAATCTCTTCAACTACGGCGTGTTCGCTGTCGTGGGCGGCGCCATCGGGTGGATCGACCGGGCCGTCATGGGTGACGAACTCACAACAGGACCGGAGGGGTTCCTCGCGACCATAGCCGCTGCCTTCGCAGCCTTCGCCGTCAACACGGGGCTCGTGGCGATCGCCGTGTCACTTAACACAGGCCGGAGCCTTCGGTCGGTCTACGACGACAACTTTCTATGGGCGCTCCCCCACTACCTGGTGCTAGGGCTCATCGGCGCGGCCCTGGGTCTCGCCTATCATGCGCTCGGGCTTGCTGGCATTCTGGCGTTTCTGGCGCCGCCCGTGATGATGCACGTGGTCGTGCGGCAGTACATCCTCAAGACGGCGCGAACCGTCGAGGAGCTGCGATCCCGTAACACGGACCTCGAAAAGGCGAACAGCGACATCCTGCGGATGGCCGAATGCCTGCAGGAGACCTACGAGGGAACCCTCGAGGCTCTCGTCTCCGCGCTGGACGCCCGCGACCGCGAGACCAAGGGCCATTCGTTCCGGGTCATGCAGTACACGATGGACATGGCGCGGATTCTCGGCGTGGCCGAAGGCTCGCCGGAGTGGGTCGACATCCAGCGCGGCGCCCTGTTGCACGACATCGGCAAGATCGGCGTTACCGACTCCATCCTCCACAAGCCCGGGCCGCTGACGCCCGAGGAGTGGGTAGAGATGAAGAAACATCCGCGCATCGGCCAGGAGATGCTGCGCGACATCCCGTTCCTGGCTGGGGCGGCCGCCATGATCATGGCGCATCACGAGCGCTTCGACGGCAAGGGATACCCGGAAGGCCTGGCCGGCGAGGGCATTCCTCTGGGGGCGCGCATCTTCGTCGTCGCCGACACCTTCGACGCCATGACGTCGCACCGTCCCTACCGGCGGGCGCTGCCGCCGGAGGTGTCCAGGGAAGAGATCATCAAGAACAGCGGGACGCAGTTCGACCCGCGAGTGGTGCAGGCCTTTCTGCAGGTATACCCCGACTGGGCGCGCGAGAAGGCGGCCGAGGCCGAACACGAGGAATCGCAGCAGGCGGCCTGACTCTCTACCTCTTCTCTTGCCCCTTATCCCCGGCCACCAGGAATAACGGAAAACCGGGCCGCAGGGCCCGGTTTCCTGTGTTGTTGGCTTTATGAAGTGGCTTACCAGCGGAACCCAAGCACCGAGGCAACAGCCACAACGGCCAGAAGCAGCTTCTTCATCTCAGCCCTCTCCTTCTGCTATTCGGGCGGCTTCCGCCCAATCCCGCACGCTCTCCCGGCGGTCACATACCGACGGGTCGGTATTTATGTACGCCAACCGGGTCCAGTCTGTCAAGCCCCTGATTGGCCAGATCGCTGCCGTATCGCGGCAAATGGCCACTTTCAGGCCATTTATCTTCAGCCGCGCCTGCCGAATATCCCTTCGGAGGGCTTCCGGCCATGGCTGCTGCGACCCCACCCGAGAAAAGCGCCCTCCGCGGCCGCATCCTTCACGCGGCGGCGGGCATGTTCGCCCTGAAGGGCTTCGACGCCACGGGCATGGAGGACCTGTGCCTGGCCGTGGGCTGTTCGAAGGGCGGCCTCTATCACCACTTCCCTACCAAGGAGAGGCTGTTCGCCAGCGTCATCGAGAGGTGCCGGGACGCCGACGGCGCACAGGAGCGGCGGGTGCTGGTCGAAGCCTGGGCGCTGGCCTCACGCTCGCCGATCATCCGCAAGGCTGTGCGCGCCGCCGATCCCGAGCGCAACGCTCCCGGGCTTCTGCAGGCCGCGCTGGCGCGGGGGGGGAACGTCCGCGAGCAGCTATCGGGGCAGCCGTTCCCGACGGCGTTCCACGCGATGCTGGTGCCGACTATCACGGACGAGGAGCCGGAGCGCCACACGCGCCGCACATCGTAAGCGGCATCTCACAGGCAGAAACCAGAAGGCCCCTGCCGTCAACGGCAGAGGGCCCTTCGCCTGGTTCTCTACAGGAAGGCTAGCGGGCGCTCACGGTTTCTGCAGCCAGGCCTGGCGGCGCTGCTCGCGCTCG
>JBBITS010000082.1:746-9883 GCA_037440665.1 Chloroflexota bacterium | reverse complement strand
ATCACATCCGGCCAGCAGCGTTGGGCCAGATATTTCCTCAATGACCATAAGCGTGGTCTTCATTTCTGCTACCAGAAGTCCAACCTCGGCCGCGCGACGGGAAAGGCGGTCCGAGCCACCCGCCTCATCCGGTCAAGGCGGTAGGGCTGGTCGCCTAACCTTCGATCCCGCGGCGCACCCACGCCTCGCGATCGCGGACGTCGCGATCGAACAGCAGGCGGTTCAGGTAGACCTCGCGAGGGTTGAGGTCCGCGGGCGGCACGGGGTCATTGGCCAGCAGACGCTTCAGGGCGATGAGCCCCCCCAGGCCGATGCTTGCCAAGACGATAGCCCTGGGCTGGCCCGCGGCCAGTGCGGCCACCGGCACCAGCAACAGACCCAGCCCGACGAACAGCGGTATCTGCCGCAGGGCAACGCCCAGCAGCGAAGCGGCCGTGAACGCGGCCAGCGCGGGCCACGACAGCGTGAGCATGAAGCCGATAGATTGCCCGACGCCGCGTCCGCCCTGGAACCCCAGGAACGGCGACCAGTCGTGCCCGGCCACGGCCGCCAGTCCGGCCAGCGCCTGCGTCCCTTCGCCGTGGCCGAGGGCTTTCGCCGTCAGGATGCCCGCGAACCCCTGGGCTACCTGCGTCAGACCCACGGGCACGACCGCAGCCCTCGAAACGGTCTGCCAGACGTTAGAGGCGCCCACGTTGGCGCTGCCGACGCGGCGGATGTCGATGCCCCGGAGCATCCGTCCCGCGATCCACGGCACGGGTATGGCGCCGACCAAATAGCTGCCTGCGACGATGGCGGCGACCTCGGCCATGCTCAACGGGCGGGATCCGGCGCGGAGGCGGGCCGCGCCGTCCAGAGCTGACGCGCGTGTTCGAGGCCGTGCTCCACAAAGTGGTCGAGGCCGCGACGATGCGCTTCCTCGAACTTGTGGTCGTGCTCGGCCACGTGCACCAGGACCTGCGCGATGGACCACTGTCCACCGCGCGACGCGAGCAGCGCCTGCTCGCTGACGCCGGACACGGCCGCCGCCAGCGCCTGGTGCACGGCGCGGAGGCCGCGTCGCACGTCCTCCGTCGCGCCGAAGTGGACTATCAGGCTGTGGTGGGCCTGTTCCACATCGGCGAGCAGGCGCTGGGCTTCAGGGCTGAGGTACATCGGAGGCCTCACGCGGCGCGGGCCGCGCCAATGATCAGCTCGGCCGCGGCTTCGACGGGTACGCGCGACACGCGCACGACGAGGTCGTACAGACAGGGATTCTCGACGTCTACCTTGAAGAACTTGCGGTGGAAGGCCGAGCGGGCGCGGTCGCTCTCCTGAATGCGCCGCTCCGCGTCCTCGCGCGCCATCTGGTCGCGCTCCACTAACGACGCAATGCGGTACTCGGTGGAGGCCGTGACCAGCACGTGCAGGCTGCCCGGCCAGCCCTGGAGAATGGCCTGACTCCCGCGTCCGAGGATCACGACGTCGCCCCGGCCAGCGATGTCTCGAACGATGGAGGTGAGCGTGCTGATGTAGCGCTTGTCGTCGAGACCATGGGGCGCGCTCTCTGGCAGGCTCGCGGCCTCGCCATAGGTGCGCGCCAGCAGCAATTCCAGCCCTGGCCCGCCCAGCATAGGGTCGGACACGCCGGCCGCCGCCGAGCGCTCGAGGAACGATCGCAGCATCGACGCGACGCGCTCGCCCACGGTCGACAGGCGCTCGTCGCGGCTTTCCAGGCTCTCGTAGCTGACGCCGAGGGTGCGGGCCGCCTCGACCAGCAGTTGCTGGTCCACGTAGTCGTAGTTCAGCCGCACGGCGACGAGCCGCGCGACGTCGCGCGCCCCCGAGGCGAGGCCACCGGAAACAGTGATTACCGACATGACGCCTCCTTCGGCGGCCGATGCCGTCCAGGCGGCCCTATTCTATGGTTGGCGCGCGCGTCTTACCAGCGTCCCGGCCAGGCAAGCCTAGTGCAGCCTCGCCACGAACTGGTCGACGGCGATGGCCGGCAGCGTCATGATCTGGATGGTCCCGCGCGACCCCAACTCCACCGAGACGCGAGCCACCGTCTCGTTATCGGCGGCCTCCACGACGTTTACGAAGTCGTACGGGCCTAGCACGGCGTACTGGGCTGTGACCTTCGCCCCCATCGACTCGATCTCGCGGTTAACTTCCCGGATGCGTTCGGGGTGCTGCTTGACCGTCTTCCTTCCCTCGTCGGTCAGCGTCGTGAGCAGGATGTACGTCGCCATGCGCGACCTCCTCCGTGGAACCAGAAACGCTCAGGAAGTCGATCATAGCACCAGCGGCAATACGTCCGTCAGGCGTCGAGGTCGTCGTCGTACCACTGTCGGGGCGGAGGCGGCGCGGGAACGGCCGCCCCGCAGATGCACGGGAAGTCGCTGATGCGGACCCACATGGGAAAGTTGCCCTCGAACGTGCGCCCGCACTCCGGACAGATGGCCCGGTAGAGCTTGACGTGCGGCTCGTTCGGCGGCTTCGGGCGACGCGGCCTGCGGGACGGACTTTCGGGCACGGCTCTCAGTGGATGAAGATCAGATAGCGCTCGTTGCGCTCGACAACCAGGGGAGTTCTGCCCTGCTCGACCAACTCGCGGATGTAGGCTGGCATGACGGCTCCGTAGCCCTTCGCCGGGTAGCTCCGCTGGTAGGCGAACTCGCGGGCGCCCACGCGCACGTTCACCGGAATGAAATCAAGGTCCGGGAGATCGGCGTAGAGCACACGCATGTCGCCGATGCCAGCCGAGCCGAGTTCCCGCTCGTCGATCTGAAGCAAGGCCTGTACCTCCGCGTCAGTCCCTCCAGGGAAGGACAGAGATGCGCCGGGCTCGCAGGGCGACGGTGCGGCGGCAAGCCTCATTGCACCGCAGTGCGCTGGTAGTGTCAACGGCCGATGGCAAGCCCTTGACTGGCGAGCGACAGCATGCGTACCGTGCTTGCGGGAGTGGATGGGTCCCGGTGGGCCTCGCGGTCTTCAAAACCGTTGCCCCGGCGTTCGCGCGCCGGGGGGAGGGTTCGACTCCCTCGCACTCCCGCCACGCGGCGCCGGAACAAGGGCCCTGAGCGCATATCCGGCGTTTAGAGGGCATCCCAGCGGCGCTCGGTCTGGCGGATGGCGCAAGAGGAACTCAGGGCGAGGGTTGGGGGGACACTCATGGCCCGGCGATGCCGGGCTGCCCGGACTTCCTGGCCGAGCAGCCCGCATCGCCTGGAACTGGACCATGTTGGCTCCCCCTAAGCGGCTTTGCGCTCCGGAGCCGCAGGCACACGCTCTGCCTCGCCGCGTCCCGTCTCTGCACCTCTTGCCGGCTCGGTCAGAAGCCGCATCAGGAGGTACACAAGCCCGCCCTCGATGAAGAAGGCGCCAGCGAAGAACAGCATCGTTTCCATCTCAATCCTCCCAACGCTACGTGCCGCACACGTCACAAGCCTCACTATCAGTGTCAGGCCGGACTGCCTTCCGGGGCAGTAGCGGAGGTCAACAGGGGGTGTGCCCTTCGGTCGGTACCAATAGGCGTGTGCCGAAGGGCACAGCGTGGAGCCGGATGGAGGCAGGCGGCGTTGGGAAGAAGGCTGGAGGCGTGGAGGCGGTCCGTGGATGTTCGCGGACCGCCTCCTGCTTTCGCAGAACCCGACGGGGAAGGTCAGACCTTGACCAGTTTCACTTTCGTATCGTAGAAGACGGCGCTTCCGCCCACCACGTCCTCGAGACACGTGTTCCCCAGGACAGGGTCCACGCGCATCGCGGCGTTGGCGTGCAGGCCCTTCGCCCGCCGCTCGTCGCCCTTGATCGTCTCGCCGTCGATCTCCACGTCGGAGGAGCCGTAGGCCCAGTGGCCGTGGCCGAGCGAGAAGGTGACGACGCCTGGCCGGATGCCTTCGATCACTTTGACCTTCCCGACCATCTCCCTGGTTCCGGCGTTCTTGAGATCCCAAATGCCATCGGGGTTCGAGGCCGACACCAGGCGCACCTCGTCGCCATCGTCGACGCCCAGCCTGTCGGCATCCGAGCTGTTGATGGCGAAAATCCCCTCGGGATTGGCGCCCAGGAGCCAGTAGTTGCTGATGGTCCGGCTCTTGGTGTGAGTGATCTCGCGGTTGGTGATCAGGTAGAACTCGGCGTCCGGGTCCTCGATGACCTGTCCCTTGACGTCGGTCCCTGCCGGGACGTAGCCGGGGATGCCCCGGAAGTGCCCTCCGGTCAGCGAGTCCTTGGTGCTGACGGTCTTCTCCTGATACACGTTGATGAGAGCGGCGTACTTGTTCTTGAGCTTGTCGCCGTCGTATCCCTTCTCGAAGTCGTCGAAGCGCCCGCCGCGGTTCAGCACGTACACCACCTTGCGCCACAGATCGGGCGCGACGGCAGCCTGCCATTTCGAGGCGTCGAAGGTCGGAGCCAGCAGGTGGCGGCGGCTCGTGACGAACAGCTCTACCTCGCGGTCGTCGGCGTCGGGCACAGCCTCGCTGCCGTCAGCCTTGTGACCGAAGGCCACGTTGGCGGCCTCCTTGAGGTAGAAGTCTTCGGGACGGGTGAAGTCGCCGTAGTCGCCGAAGCCTCCCGGACCGAACCCTGGAAGGCCCAGCTTCTCGGCCAGTCCCAGGAGCAGGGCTTCGAGGCTGAGCGGCATCTCCTGGCCGAAGACGGTCACCGTTTCGTTCGGGGAGTTCACGGCCGGTTGCCGGATCGGCTGGACCTTCCAAACCACGCTGGGGTGCGTCCCGGCGAACTCCCACCGCTCCAGGTATGGCAGGTCGGGGAAGATGTAGTCCGCGTACGTCGAGGTCTCGCCGATGACGATGTCGTTGGCGACGAACAGCGGCAGCTTATTGACGTCGGACAGTATCTCGATATTCGTCTGGCCGGCAGGCAACGAGTAGGCGGGCGTTCCCATGTACAGGATGAGGGCCTTGAGCGGGTACGGATACGCATCGCCCGCGGACGGGATGATCTCCTGGTAGACGTCGCTCGAGAGGGGGAACCACGGGCGCTTCGCCGGGTAGTCCTCGAACAGCGTGGAGTCCTCGTACTTCACGTCGTGACGGATGATGCTAATGCCGAAGGCCGTGGTCTTTCCCGGGTGCATCTTCGACAGGGGGTACGGCTGGCCCTCCTTGCCGCCGGCCTGGTCGTATCCGGCGCCCGCGCTCATGCCGCCCTTCCAGTCGTAGTTGCCGATAAGGAGGTTCAGGTTCAGCCACGTTCCACAGGAGTAGAAGCCGTTGGTGTGCGAAGCGACGCCGCGGTGAATCTCGGCGCACGCCTTCTTGCCATGGCTGACGAACTCCTCGGCGATCTCCTCGAGGTCGGACGCCCGCACGCCGGCAAGCTCCGCCCATTCCTCGATGGTACGGCTCGCCGCTTCCTCGTACAGCAACTGCATCGAACTCTTGACACGGAAGTCGCCCAGAGTCGTGTCTACCAGCAGGTCGCCCTCGGCGGCGTTTTCCTCGTCGTTGGGGTCGAAGGCAACGGGCTCGCCGTCCTTCAGGACGACGAACGCGTCGAACTCCCACTCCTTGCCGTCCTTGTTCGTGCGCGTCTCCTTCTCAGCCAGGCCGATCTCGGACGCGCGGAGGAACTTGCCGGGCTCGCCGTTCTCATCCAGCTTCACGAGCCACGTCGCGTTGCTCCAGCTCGGCTCGCCGTCGGCTGCAGCGGCGGCCTTGTTGGCGTTGGCCAGGAACGTGGTGTCGTAGCGCTCGTTCTCGATCACCCAGCGGATGATGGGAAGGGCGACGGCGGCCTCAGTCCCGGGCACGTTGGGCAGCCACTTCCAGGCCTTGGCGGCCGTGCGCGACATGCGTGGGTCGACGACGACGTACTTGAACTTGCCGCGCGACAGTCCGCTGGTGATGCGGCGTGCCCGCAACGGCGGCCCCTGGCTCGCCTCGAAGGGGTTGACGCCCACGAAGATGACGAACTCGGCGGACTGGAGGTCGGCCTGCCAGAAGAACTTCTTCCCGTTCGTGAACTTGCCCTCGAAGAACTGCTCGCTCATGGCCTTGCCGGTGAAGTACAGCGAGCCCTGGCAGACGGTCGTGTGACCGTGCGCGTTGGCCGAACCGAAGGCGTCCTTGACGAACCGCGGGATGAGGTCGCCCCTGCCCGCCTTCAACCGGCCCCAGACGAACGCGAACTGGTTGTTCTTCGGGCCGAGGTCAGGATGCTCCGGATCGATGAGCGCCTCGAGGTGGTCTGCGTGGTCCGCCTTGAACTTGGCGACCAGGCCGGCCTTCTTCGCCCTGTCCTTCTCGCCGAGGATTTTCTTGACGTCGTCCGCCATCTTCTTGGCGATGTCGGGGTCGCGCAGGGCCCAGAGGTCCTTCAGGCCGGTGACCTGGCGGTCCTCCTCGCCCGGCACGTCGGCGAACAGCGCGCCGCCGTTGACTATCTCGTCGATGGCCTGGTCGAAGGCGATGCTGCGCCACTTGCCCGCTCCGCGCGGCCCCGCGCGCTTGAGCACGCGGATCACCCGGTACGGGTCGTAGCCCGACTGAATGCCGGCCTGGCCCTTGGGACAGATTCCCCCGTCTACGGTCGCCGTTTCGAAAGGCGACGTGCTGTAGGGTAGATGAGGCATCATCGTCCAGGGGCTCAGGGGGTTGCCGTCGATCTTGACGGCGACGCCGTCCTGAATCTTGACCTTGATGCCGCACTGCGTGTTGCACTGCTGGCAGACCGAGTAGATGATGTTCTCCGGCTTGGCCAGCGCGTACTCCTCGGTGGGTTTCAGGTATCGCGGGTCTCCTGAGGGCCGCCCGAACCGGATGAACCAGGGCGTCTGCGCCGCCAGAGCGGCGGTACCGCCCAGCAGCGCACCAGTCTTGATGAAGTCACGTCTGGTTAGGTTGCCGTTCGGCGTTCCGTTACGCTCGGTCATGACGTCACCTCACTTCTCTTCGCTCGAGAGGAGCGGCAGTAGCTGGCGCCCGGCGAAAAACGCGCCCACCCCTATGGCGCCGATGAACACGAGAACCAGCCATTCCATAAGGCTGGGGAGGTACTCGAAGCTGAGCCGGGAGTCGACGTAGGCGGTGTCCAGGCCTTCCAGTTCCGGGACGATAAGGCCCGGAATGACCACGTTGAGTCGCACGGCGATGAACGTCGCGGCGATGAGGGCGCTGCCGACACCTACCCATACTGTCGAGCGCGGGCGCGCGGTGAGCATCGCCAGCGGGATTACGGCGCCCGCGATGACATGGACAAACCAGAAGACCCACCAGTACGGGCCAGTCAGGATCTCCCGGTAGGGCTCCGTCTCCGTGGGCACGTCGCCGTAGAGGCCGATGCTGAATTCCGCCCACTCGAGGAGCAGATACAGAGCCATGAGGCCGAGCACCATGCGGCCGAGAGAATAGACGAGAGCGCGGTGCTCGTCCGAGTCCCTGCCCGGCCAGAAGAATGCCGTGACGAAAGTGATCAGCGCGCCGCCAGACGCCAGCGCGCCCACGATGAACGCGATGGGGAAGATGGAGGCGTTCCAGAACGGGCGCGCGGCGAGCACGCCGAACAGGGCGCCGACGCCGCCGTGGAACGCGACGGCCAGCGGCACGCCAATCGTGCCGAGCACCTTCAAGGTCCGGCGATCGCGCTCGGCCGCCTCCTCGCTCACGTCGCCGCGCCCGAAGGTCAGCAAGCGGCCGACGGCGCCGCGCAGACCGCCATCCAACGACATCCGGGCGAGGTCCGACCGCAGGGCGAACCAGTTCTCCACGATGATAAGGGCGAAGTACGCCGTGTAGAGCCAGACCATCCAGGCCATCATGGAGGTGCGGTTGCCATAGACGTACACCTCCCAGAAGCGCTCCATATGGCCGAGGTCCAGCCAGATGGTGAGTAGCGCCATGAACAGCGTGACGAGGGCCGTGAACAGCGCCAGCTTGCCGATGCGTTCGAGCGGCCGGAAGCCGAACACATACACCAGCGCCGATATGAGGAAGGCTCCGGCCGAGAGGCCGATGAAGTAGACGTAGGCCGCCACCCAGAGGCCCCAGGGGATGTAGCTTCCGTAGGCAGCGTTCTCGTGGCCGGTGGTGAGCCGCATGAAGACACCGGCGGCGCCCAGCCCCAGAGCCACCACCCACACCACGACGGCCACCAGCGTGAAGATCGCCGGCGGCAGGGGTTGAGAACGAGGTATTGTCGCTTGCATCGCTCACCTCACAGCAGGTAGTAGACCTTGGGCTCGGTTCCCAGGTCTTCCTTCAGCCGGTGGACGCGCGTGTCGGCGATGAGTTCCGAAACCAGGCTGCCGGGGTCGTTCTTGTCGCCGAAGTAGGTGGCCTCGCCGATGCAGGTCGTCACGCACGCCGGCAGCATGCCGGCCTCGAGCCGGTGGATGCAGAACTGGCACTTGCGGACGTTTCCGATGGGCGACTTCTGGCCCTCACGCACCCAGCTTCGCCCGTACTCAGGAGAAGCGGCCTCCTCGTACAGCTGGCGGGCGGGCGTATCATCGGTGTAGAACTCGCCGAAGTCGAACGTGCGCGCGCTGTACGGACAGGCCGGGATGCAGTACCGGCAGCCGATGCAGCGCTCGTAGTCGATCTCGACGATGCCGTCCGGCCGCTTGTACGTCGCCGAGACCGGACACACGGGCACGCAGGGCGGGTCGTCGCATTGCATACACGGCCGGGGAGTGAAGCGGCGAGTGACGTTGGGATACTCGCCGATCTCCTCCTCGATCACCGGACGGTACACGACGCCCGGCGGCAGGTGGTTCTCGGCTTTGCAGGCGATGGTGCAGGCAGCGCAGCCGATGCACTTCTCCAGGTCGATGACCATGACCCACTTGCGCTGGTCGATGGGCTTCTCCATCGCCCGTCTCAGGTCGGCCTGCATCCGGATGATGGGGCTGACCACAGACGACGCGGCAGCCGGCTGCAGGCCTCCGGAGGGAGCGGGAATCCGGGCCGCCTCGACCTTTTCGGCCAGGACCACTGCCGCCGGCCCCGCAACTCCCGCTACGGCGAGCAAACGCCGTCTCGTCAGCGGGCGTTCGAAGGCTCTGGGCACAGGTCCTTCGACAGGAGCCTTTCCAGGCATTCGTCGCCTCCTCTCCTTGTTCCCTGCTTCACAAAGACAGTATTGACCGCCGTGCGGCATCATCTCATGGCCGAAAGGCCGCCGTCGCAGGG
>JBBITS010000082.1:0-696 GCA_037440665.1 Chloroflexota bacterium | reverse complement strand
GCAGGCAGCGTAGATTGCGAGCGTGGATCCGGGGGCAATGGTGGTTTACGGAGCGCCCGCGGCGATCGCTGTCGGGCTATGCAGCAGGAAGGCCGGACGCCTGTAGGGGAAACGCGACGCGCGCAGAGAGCCGGACGGCCTAGGTCTGATCGGCCAGAATGCCGTGCGCCAGAGCGTAGCGGACAAGCCCTGCCCGCCCCCGTACGCCGAGCTTCTCCATCACGCGCGCCTTGTAGGTCTCTACCGTCTTGACGCTGAGGCCAAGGGTCTCGGCGATCTGGCGGTTGTTGTAGCCTAGCGCCAGATGCCGCAGCACCTCCAACTCGCGCGCGCTCAGCTCCTGCGCAGGCGCGCGCGCGTCGTCGCCCTTGCCGGCGATACGCTGGAGCACGACGGTGGTAAGCGCCGGCGCCAGATAGGCCTCGCCTCTAGCGACCGCCCGGATGGCGGACAGGAGTTCGGTGTCGGCGTCGCGCTTTCGCGCGTATCCGGCGGCGCCAGCGGCCAGCGCCTGGTCGAGGAACGCCGGATCGTCGTACATCGACAGGACGAGCACGCGGGGTGCGTTGGGCATCGACGTGATGGCGCGCGTCGCTTCGATCCCGTCCAGGCGCGCGCCGCTCATGCGCAGGTCCATCACTATTACGTCGGGCCGCAGTTCCTCCACGCGCGCCACTGCCTCCTCGCCGCTGGCGG
>JBBITS010000081.1:0-9930 GCA_037440665.1 Chloroflexota bacterium | reverse complement strand
CCGCGGAGCATCGCCGTCATCGGCGCCTCCCGCAATCCGCAGAAGCTGGGCTACGTCATCCTCGACAACCTGCAGCGCGGGGGTTTCCGCGGCCGTCTGTACCCCGTGAACCCGTCGTCCGACCGTATCCTGGGTCTGCAGGCCTACCGCTCCGTCCACGATATTCCGGACGTCCCCGACCTGGCCATCGTCATAGTCCCGGCCGCCGCCGTGCGCGACGTCATCGAGCAGTGTGGCGAGAAGGGCACGCGCGCGGCCGTGGTTATCACTGCGGGATTCCGGGAGACCGGCCCCGCCGGCCGCCGCGCCGAGGACGAGATCGTCGCCGCCGCCCGCCGTCACTCCATCCGCCTCATCGGCCCCAACTCAGTGGGCATCGTCAACACGTCGGTGGGCATGAACGCGACGTTCGCCGAGACGGCGCCCATCCAGTACGAGGTCGGCATGCTGTCGCAGTCGGGCGCCATCGCGACGGCGATCCTCGACTGGGCGCGCTCCATCAACATGGGCTTCTCCAAGTTCGTCTCGCTGGGCAACATGGCCGACCTCAACGAGATCGACTTCCTCGAGTACCTGGGGCAGGACCACGAGACGAAGATCATCGTTGGCTACCTGGAGGGAATCACCGAGGGCCGTCGCTTCGTCCAAGTGGCGAAGCGGGTGACGGCGTCGAAGCCCCTGATCCTCCTCAAGGTCGGCGCGACCGCAGCAGGCGCGCGCGCCGCCGCGTCCCACACCGGCGCTCTGGCGACGCAGGAGGCCATCGTCGACGCCGCCTTCCGTCAGACGGGCATCACCCGCGCCACGACCATGGCCGAGTTCTTCGACTACGTGCTCTGTTTCTCGTACACGCCGCTGCCGCGCGGGCCGCGCGTCGCCGTCGTGACCAACGCGGGCGGCCCGGGCGTCATGGCGTCGGACGCCATCGAGCGCATGGGCCTGGAACTGGCGGACCTCTCGCCGGACACGATCGCGGCGCTGGAGCGGCTGCTGCCCGAAGCCGCCGCGACCACGAATCCTGTCGACGTCCTTGGTGACGCCGCCGCCGACCGCTATCAAGCGGCGCTGGAACTGGTTAGAGACGATCCGGATGTCGATAGCGTCCTGGCGCTGCTGACGCCACAGCGCGTGACGGAGCCCGAGCGCACGGCGCGCGTGATCTCGTACCTGGCGCGGGAGCAGACGAAGCCGCTGGTAGCCGTGTTCATGGGCGGCGACGCCGTCAGCCGCGCGCGGGCGATGCTCGACGAGGCGCGGGTGCCGGTGTACGCCTACCCGGAGCGAGCCGTCCGCGCTCTGGCCGCGCTGGCGCGCTACGGCGTCTACCTGCGTGAGACGCTGGCCGAGGCCGGCGCCCCCGCCCAGACGCCGGTGGGATAGGTCCGGACCTTCTACTGCCGCCGCAAGGTGTACTCGTCGAAGCTGACGACATCGCCGCGCTCCTCGTCGTAGCGCAGGCCCACCGACGCGAGGGTCACGGCCCTAAGATCGGATTCAAATTCACCGGAAGTGAACGTGTTCTGCCCGTTCCCGGCATAGACGCCGCCCGACTCGGTGGTCCGCACCCACACGAAGCCGTAGTAGGGGTCCGAGGGCGCCGGCGGGAAATCCGCGTCAGGCTGGCCAGCGACGTTAGCGTAGCCTGCCGCCTCGGCGAGATTCTCGACAGGTATGTTCAGGCCGACGATGGGCACGCCGGCCTGCAGGAGCTTCCGTAATATCCAGCCGCTCGCAACGTCGAACGCGCTCTTGTCGATGACGAGCACGGCCTCCGACCGGGCGGCGGCGTCGACCTCGCCCGCGGTGCTGACGCGGAGCGCGCCGGTCAGCGCCTGTAGCGCCGCATCGGCGTTGGTGGGATCGCCCCGGCTGAACAGGACGACATTCTCGCCGGCCTCGGGGAGATTCTCGTCACGCAGGGCGAGCCCCGCGCCGAGAACGGCTCCGACGACCATCCCGAACAGGAGGACGAATCCCAGTACAGCGCGCACGCAGCACCTCCCTGAGCGTGTGAACCCGGCAACGGCCGCCTTTGGCGGGCAGGCTAGCAGGCCGCTTCCGTTAGGGGCAGGGCCGAAGGTACCTCGCGCAAAGAGCCGTGCGTGGCGGCGCGACTCATTGGAACCGCAGCGGCGTCAGGACCCGGCGTTCGCTACTGGCCGCTCCAGAGCGGCGACGACGCCTTCATGAACCGCAGCATCATGAGCATGGACGCCACGTCCTTGCCGCTTCCCGGCTCGGAGAGCACCGTCTCGTACCAGACGTACTCCGTCTTTGGGGTGTCGCCGACGGCCATGACCTGGCCCCCGACCTCGTAGTCGTGGCCGGCGAACACGGGCCCGCTGAGATGGCGCACCTCGATGGCTCCGTACAGCCCGACCGCCTTCGTCCGGCCGAGGTCCATTCGCGGCTGGATTTGCACCATCATGTGGACGAGAAGGCCGGGATTGACTACAGCGCCGCCCCAGGGCGAGGGGCCGTCGTACCAGTCCAGACGCTCGGTGATGACCCGCAGGCGCGGCTTGGCCTCCTGGGGCGTCAGGCGCACAGCGACCGGCGCCAGTTCGTCACCGGGGGACAGATGCGCGAGCATGCGCAGCTCGCCCCGCTCGCGTGGCTCCGCGAGCTTCGTCCTCAGCATCGACGGCTCAGCGGGCGCGCCTACCGACGCCGTGCCTTCCAGGACGAGCGTCCTGTCGTCCTTCTCCATCCAGACCTTGGTCTGCGCATCCGTTGCGCCTCGGGCCGGAATCTCTACGAAGGCCCGAACGGGTTCGCCGTCGGTGGTGGCGTTGCGGAAGTAGGTGGACAGCCCGCCGGTCTCGAACCAGCGTTCGCCGAACGCCCGGACGAGGAGCGGCGGGAACTGCTCCATGTGGATGGAGCCAGCGACGGTCCCGCCCCGGAAGCCGAGGCGCTGAGCGGTGGCGTCGTCGTGGATGCTGCCGCGCTGGTTGGCGGCGAGGTTACGAGGACGGCGGTATGGTCCGATGAGCACGCCGTCTCGCTCGACGACCTGTTCCGGGGCCATTTCAGTGGTCATGACGACCCCCTTTCCCAATGCTCTGGTTCTCTGCTGAGTGTAGCCCCGCTGTCAATCGCCCAGTCGTTTCCGCGATCAACGTCCCTTGAACTGCGGCTCGCGCTTCTCGAGAAACGCCTTGATGCCCTCGCCGAAGTCCTCGGTGCGGAAGAGAGGGAGGAGCTGCAGGTAGACGTGATGAACGTTAGCCTCAAACGTCTCATTCAGCCCCAGGCGCATCATGCGCTTGGTGGCCTGCACAGCTAGCGGCGCGTTGGCGGCGATCTCGGCGGCTAGCGCCCTCGTTTCGTCCATCAGACGCTCGGGCGCGACGACCCGGTTCACGAGGCCGAGCGCCAGGGACTCCTCCGCGGAGAGCACGCGGCCGAGGAACGCCACCTCGCTGGCCCTCGCCCAGCCGATGAGGCGCGGCAGGAGCCATGTGCCGCCGCTCTCGGGCAGGATGCCGCGCTTGGCGAACACCGCGCCTATCCTGGCGTTGGTCGACGCGATGCGGATGTCGCAGCCCAGCGCCAGATCCATGCCGTAGCCAGCGGCGGGGCCGTTCAGCGCGCAGATAACGGGCTTGTCCGTCGTGTGCAGCACGACGGGCGGGCTGTCCTGCAGGTCGAACTTTGCGCCCAGACCAGCGCCGTTACCGCTGCCGATGCCCGTACCCGCCGCCAGGTCCTTGAGGTCGAGGCCCGAGCAGAAGCCGCGGCCAGCGCCGGTGAGAATGATGACGCGGACGTCGGGGTCGCGGTCGGCGTCGCGAAGGGCGCGGCTGAACGACGCCAGCATACCGGCGCTGATGGCGTTCATGCGGTCGGGCCGGTTAAGCGTGACGGTGGTGATGCCGCCTGATACGTCGTAGAGGAGGTCAGTGTAGTCAGGCATAGGGGTTCTCCTTCTGCGGCTACCCGTGCTGATATGTAGGTCGCGCCCGGTCAGTGTCGCATGAACGGACCGTTCCGGCCAGACAGGACGCACTCCGTGCTATGATGCGCACCGAGGGCGGGCCCCTCGGCAATAGATGGATTCGATACCCCGGCTCGCGGCGCTTCCCTTTCTGCAGGAGCAGATAAGCATCGGCGTCACCACATCTGTTGCGGCGCCGCTTCTGCTCACCGGGCTCATCGCCTACGCCGTGGTCAACGCCGTCGAGATCGCCGTCGTCGCCACCAACCGCATCCGCATCCGCCATCTGGCCGAACAAGGCAGCCGCGCCGCCCAGGCGCTGGAACGACTCCGCCAGGACGAGGAGCGCTTCTTTTCGCTCATCATCCTCATGCAGAACGTGTCTATCGTCCTGGCGTCGATCATGGGCGGCGTTCTAGCGGCCGGCGTCCTGCCCGGACCCGCGTGGCTCCGCGTGACGCTGGGCACCGTCCTCACCGCCGTGGTCACCGCGGAACTCGGTGAGGCGACGCCCAAGGTGATCGCCGCGCGGATGGGCGAACGCATCGGCCTGATCGCCGCCGTCCCGATGCTGTTCCTCATGCAAGCGCTTTCGCCGCTGGTCATGGCCATCGCCGCGATGCCGGCGGTCATCGCCCGTGTAGTCCTCGGCGAGCGCGCCCGAGTCATGCCGACCGTCACCGAGGCCGAACTCCGCATGCTCATCGACATCGCAGCGGAAGAACAGGCGGTCGGCGAGGCCGAGGCCGAACTGTTGGACCGGGTGTTCCACTTCCACGACCGCCGCGTGAACGAGATCATGGTCCCCCGCACCGAGGTCGCCTGGCTAGAGAGCGAATCGACCCTTGCCGACTTCATGGAGGCGTTCGATGAGACGCCGCACTCGCGCTTCCCCGTTTACCAGGACACTGTCGACAACGTGGTCGGCGTCATCGGCATCAAGGACGTCCTGAGGGCGCTAGCGCGGAAGGAGGCCGATCAGTCGACGCCCATCGACCGGCTCATGCGGCCGGCCTTCTTCGTGCCCGAGACGAAGCCCGTGGGCACGCTCTTCTGGCAGATGCAGCAGGAGCGCAACCAGATCGCCATCGTCGTTGATGAGTACGGAGGCGTCGCCGGCATCGTGACGCTGGAGCTGCTCCTGGAGGAGATGGTCGGCCGAGTGGTGGACGAACTGGGCCAGCCAGCGGAAACTGAGTTCCAGACCATCGACGAGCGCACCGTGGACATAGACGGCGGCATGTCGGTATTCGACCTGCGCGAGGAGCTGGGCATCGAGCTTCCCGAGGGCGACTACGAGACCATCGCGGGCTACGTGCTGGAGCGTCTCGGACACATCCCGGCGGCCGGCGAGTCGTTCGTCAGCGACAGCTTCATAGTCACCGTGACGGAGATGGACGGCGTGAAGATCGAAAAGGTGCGCCTTGTCCGGGAGCCCTCCGCCCGCGCTGAGAGCCGCGAGCCATGAAAGCCCAACGCCTGCGGGTGAAGTTCAAGCGCGGCGAGGCGCTGAAGTACATCACCCACCTCGACCTGATGCGGACGTGGGAGCGCATGCTGCGGCGCGCCGGATTACCTCTGGCCTACAGCGAGGGTCACACGCCCCATCCGCAACTCTCGTTTGCGGCCGCGCTGCCCGTGGGCGTCATCGGCGAGGCCGAGGTCGTCGACGTCTTTCTGAGCGAGCGGACGCCGCCGGAGCGCTTTCTCAAAGCAGCCGCGCGCGAGGCGCCGCCCGGCCTCGACCTCCTGTTGGTCGAGGAGGTCGGCCTTGGCCTGCCATCGCTGCAATCGGAGATGCGCTGGGCTGAGTACGAGGTGGAGATGGCCGCAGGTGAAACGGGCCGGAGCGAACTGGCTGAGGCCATCGCCCGCTTCCTCGCCGCGGACTCCATACAGTGGGAGCACGCGCGGGAGAAAGGGACCAGGCGATACGACATCAGGGCGCTGGTGCAGGACATGCACCTGCTACCCGATCGCGATAGGCGTGTGCGCGTCTGGATGAGATTGCGCCACGATCAGGAGCAGACCGGCCGCGCCGAGCAGGTAGCGGCGGCGCTGGGGCTTCCCGAGCCTGAGCGCATCGTCCGGACGAAGCTCGTGATGGCCGGAACCTCGCCCGCGCGCGAGCGGTGGCGACGCGCCGGACAGTACGTGGAATAGATGCTACTCGCGCTCATCCGTCACGGGGAATCGACGGCCAATTCCCGCCAGGTGCTGCTGGGACGGAAGGACGTGCCCCTGACCGAGCGCGGTCGCGCGCAGGCACTCGCCATTGCCGTGTCGGTCGACGGCCTGTCAGCCGACGCCGTAGTGGCCAGCCCTCTGCAGCGGGCCCTCGACACCGCCGCGCCCATCGCGGCGCGGCTCGGCCTCGCGGTGGACACCGAGCACGGGCTCATCGAGATGGACGCGGGAGAGGTGGATGGGATGACCTACCAGGAGTTCCGCGAGAAGCATGCCGACTTTCTGCGCCGGTGGCTTTCGGACGAATGCCCGGACGTCCCGATGCCCGGCGGCGAGACGTTGCGTCAGGTCCAAGAGCGCGGCTGGGCTGCCGTCGAGGGGCTTCGTCGGCGCCATCCAGACGGAACGGTGGTCGCCGTAACCCACAACTTCGTCATCCTCACGCTGCTCTGCCGGGCGACCGGGACGCCACTCAACCAGTTCCGCCGGTTCAAGACCGCTCTCGCCGCCCGAAGTCTCGTCGACGTGCGCGAGGACGGCTGCACTCTCCTACAGCTAAACGACACGTCGCACCTGCGCGCCAGCGGCCTGCTGGATGCGGGCTGGTGGTAAGAGAGCGGTCAGCGGTCAGCAGTCAGCGGTCAGACGTTGGCGTCCGGCGGCCCGGCGCCGACGCAACTGCATGGCAGCCGCGGCCACAAGCCCGATGGCGAGCGGGACCATCATGCTAGACGTCAGCCAGAGGTTCATCATCCAGCCGCCCCAGCGTTCCTGCCAGCTCCACCAGTTCATGAGCCAGCCCCAGGCCTCGAAGATGTGGACGATGAACGGCCCGAAGCTCCAGGCGTACGTGACCACAATGGCCGGCTCGCCCAGGATCGACCCGAACAGCAGCGGCCAGGCGACGTACCAGCCCTTGAGCCAGAACACCGCCGTAGCTACGTAGACCGTCATCACACCGAAGCAGCGCCCAACGACGTCCCGGAAGGCTACGAGAGCGGCCACGTAGCCGATGGCGAACGCGCCGTACATGATCGCCCGGGCCGCGCCTTTGCTATCCAGCGCATGCGTCAGCAGCGTGGCCAGAGACGATATCTGACGTCCGTTCTGGTCGCGTATGCCGTCGAAGGTGCCGACGCCGGCCCACAGCGGACCAAACGCAGCGGCAGCGAGCAGTGCCGACACCGCCAGGCCGATGGCCGCTCGCCTCGGAAAACGCCACGCAGCCAGCAGGAACACTGGAAACAAGACCACCGGCACGAACTTCACCAGCACACCGACCGTCACGCCAACCAGTGCGAGGTCGTGACGTTCGTCGAGAGCGAGCCAGACGGCAGCGGCCAGCGGCAGCAGCATCAACGCGTCGTTGTGCCCGTCGACGCCGGCGAACACGACGGATAGCGGGCTCCATCCGTAGGCGATGGCGGCCAGCGTCTCGCTCCCCGGCTTCAGGCGGCGCGCGATGCCATATACCAGCGCCGTGTTCGCTCCGTGCGCCGCTAGGACGATCAGCTTGAAGTAGATCAGCGACAACAGGACGTTGCCGCCGGCCAAACGCACAGGCAGCGCGACCAGGTAGTTGAACAATGGACCGTACACCGAGGGCAGGCCGGGCCATCCTACGGCGTGCCGGTACGGATCCTCGGGATACTGTGCGGCGACGTGCACGTACGGGTTGTCCACGTACGCAGCGATCATTCGCCCGAACATCAGATAGTCGAAGACGTCGGCCGCCAGGACCGGATAGGCGAGAACCAAGGAAAGCGGTAGCAGCACCGCTCCTGCGATAGCGATGCGAGTCGCTGCCGGGCCGCTTGCGCTTCTCGCTGTCACCAGCGCGGCCAGGTGCAGCAAGAGCGGCAGGGTGAAGCTCACGCTGTACTGGGCCACGCTCCGGTAGTTCAGCCCGAGAGCATGACCGACGGCGATAGCCCGCGCCTCGAGGTCGTAGTTGAACACCCAGAACGGGCGCGTCCAGAACCAGACGTACGTGGCGATAGACGCCAGGCCTACGATGACGAGCAGGCCTTCGGGCGACGATGTGAGCCGCGCGGCCTGACGGGCTGTGCGGCGCGGCGTCATGAGCGAGGAAACAGCGGTCACGCGGGCAAGAGTAGCATCCGCGCCTGCCCGCCGAAACAGGCCTAGTCCGGGCGGATTCCCGGCCAGCCTTCGAGCCGCCGCATGCCCTCCTCCAGACGGTCGTCGGGCAGCGTCAGAGACAGGCGCACGTAGCCCTCGCCCGCCGCGCCGTAGCCTACGCCCGGTGTCATGACCACGCCGGTCTCGTCCAGCAGGCGCTCGGCGAAGTTTATGGACCTCGCGCCCTCAGGCAGGCCCGCCCATACGTAGAGGGTCGCCTTCGGTGGCGTCACGCGCAGGCCGAGCCGCTGGAGCACTGGCACGAGCCTATCGCGACGGCGCTGATACACAGCGTTGTGCGCCTCGACGGCGTCCTGTGGTCCATCCATGGCGGCGATGGCCATCTTCTGGATCGCCTGAGGCACACCGGAGTCGAGATTGGACTTCACCCGGGTGATGGCATCCACGAGCGCCGGGTTGCCGACTACCATGCCGATGCGCCATCCAGTCATGTTGTAGGTCTTGGACAGCGAGTTGAACTCGACGCCCACGTCCTTCGCGCCTGGCGTCTCCAGGAAGCTGGGCGGACGGTAATCGTCGTAGGCGACGTCCGAGTACGCCATGTCGTGCAGCACCACAATGTCATTCCGCCTGGCGAACGCGACGACGCGCTCGAAGAACGCCAGGTCAGCGCAGGCGCCCGTCGGGTTGTTGGGGTAGTTCAGCCAGAGGACTCGCGCCCGCCGGACGACGTCGCCGGGGATCGCCTCAAGGTCTGGCAGGAACCCGTTTCGCTCCGAAAGAGATACCGAGTAGGCCCCGCCGCCGGCGAACATCGTGCCGATGGCGTACACCGGGTACGCAGGATCGGGGACGAGCGCAACGTCGCCGGGGTCGATGAAGCACAGCGCGGCGTGGGCGATGCCCTCTTTCGATCCGATGAGCGAACATATCTCCTTCGCCGGATCGAGCCGAACGCCGAAACGGCGTTCGTACCAGCGCGCCGCCGCCTCGCGGAACTCGGGCAGGCCCTCGGTTTCGGGATAGCGATGGTTGGCGGGATCGCGGCTCGCCTCGCGAAGAGCGTCGATCACGTGATCCGGCGTCGGTAGGTCGGGGTCGCCGATCCCGAAGGAGATGACGTCGACGCCCTGTGCGCGCTTCGCGGCCATCTTGCGCGAGATGGCCGCGAACAGATACGGAGGCAGTCGCTCCACGCGGTGCGCCAGCCGCATCAGCGCCAGCCTCCGAACTTGATGGCGTGACCCCTTTTGGACTCCCGCCGGCGGCGCACCTCTTCCTCGTCGGCCGGACGGCGGTACCGGGTGCCGACCAGCGTCTGACGAAAGCCGAGCTTGCGCGCCAGCGCCAGCCCGCCATCGCTCTCCACATCAATGCGCGCCGTGACCCGTCCCGCGCCGACGCCGTGCAGTTCACGGATCGCCAGGCGCGCCAGCGCCTCGCCCGCACCCCGGCACCTGTGCGCGGGCGCGACAGCAATAGTGGCGATCACAGCCTCCCGCCCCACGACCGGCGCCGCCAACGCATAGCCAGCGACGTCGCCCCCACTTGAACGAAGGACCCAGGCGGCGTACCCCGACGCCAGCGCCCGCTCCCACACGGTGGCGTCCCAAGGATTCTCTACGCCGGCTTCCGACTGAACCCGCGCGAGGTCAGCGGCGTCGCTCGCTATGGCGGCTTCTACAACACCTTGGGCACCT
>JBBITS010000080.1:0-10036 GCA_037440665.1 Chloroflexota bacterium | reverse complement strand
CTGGACCTGCCGTTCGCGCCCGCGGCGCTGCGCAGGGTGCGGGCAGGCCCGCCCCAGGCCCGCGCCGAGACGCCGGAGGAACGCTGGCGCAACGTCGCCGGGGCCTTCGCCGCCCGCCGCGAGCTGGTCGCCGGCCTCCGCGTGCTGGTCATCGACGACGTCGCCACCACCGGCGCTACGCTGGACGCCTGCGCCCGGGCGCTGAAGGACGCAGGAGCGGCCTCGGTCTGGTGTCTGGCCTGGGCCAAGGACCGGTAGGCACGGGGCGCACGTCCGCCTTTTGCCCCGCCGCCCCGCCACTCCTACAATGCGGGGCTATGATTGATGTCCACATCCGCACCCACCACGTCACCGTCCCCGACAACCTGAAGGAGTACGCGCAGAAGAAGTTGGGCAGCCTCGACCGTTATCTGCCCACGCTGCGGGCCGTCACTGTCGAGTTCGAGTACGAGGACACGAAGGCGGCCGGCCAGCGCTACGTCGTCCAGATCACCGCCAACAACAACGGCACGCTGTTGCGGGCCGAGGAACGCGGCGCGGAGCTGCGCGCCACCCTCGATCAGGCCACACACGTCATGCAGAACCAGGCGCGACGGCACAAGGATCGAGTGTACTTCCGCAAGCGCGCCGGGGCGGCGCGAGAAAAGGCGCCTGCTCCGCCAGCGGGAGAGGCGGCGGGCGGCGACGAGGCCGCGGGCGGCACGCTCGCGGGTAAGCTCGTCCGGGTCAAGAGCTTCCCGGTGAAGCCTATGACGCAGGAGGAGGCCGTCGAGCAGATGGAACTGCTGGGCCACAGCTTCTTCCTGTTCATGGACGCCGAGACTAACGGCTTCGCCGTGCTCTACCGCCGCCAGGACGGCGACTACGGCTTGATCGTCCCCGAGGTCAGTTGAGCAAGCCCGTTCATCTGCTGGTATTTTTCGGTGGCATGGGCGGCAGCCATGCCGAGGACCTGCTGGCCGATGCGCTCCAGGCCAACGCCGTCGACGTGTTTGACGAGGCGCTGGCCACTGGCGCCTTCGCAGGCGCTGTGCTCGTGACCGATCGCGACGTGTCCGGCGTACCAGCGAGCGTCGCCATCGACCGCGACCCGCCCGGCGAGCGCTTTCACTTCGGGCGCAGGCTCGCGGACGTCTGCCAGAGGCACGGCATCGAACGCTTCTTCTACGCGGGCGCGGGCGCGGCCGTGCTCCTGCGCGGCGGCGACTACGCCGCCATTGCCGCCCGCCTCGCCGACGCTGACCGTCTGTCCATTCCCAACAACTACTTCTCCTGCGACCTCCTGGGACTGGCGACGGCCGCCGAACTGAGTCGCATAGAGCTGCCCGAAGGCGACAACGTCCTCGCCCGCCTCCTGACCCAGAGCGCAGGCGTGCCCGGCGAGCCCCTGCCGCGAACAGCCGCCACCCAGTTCAACCTCGACTCGCCTTCCGACCTTGCGATCCTGGCTTTGGCGGACGGGGCCGGACCGAGGTTGAGCGGATTCCTCGCCCGGCATCCCGTCGGCGTGCCTGCGCTCACGGGGCTGATGGACGTCCTCGTGAACCCCGACGCCGAACTGCTGGTCGCGGGCCGTGTGGGCAGCGCCGTTTGGCAGTACCTCGAGCGCGAGACCGCGTGCCGCGTCCGCCTGCTGAGCGAGGAGCGCGGCATGCAGGCAGCCGGCCGCGACGCCTCAGGTCAAGCGCGGTCGCTCCTCGGCTTTCACGTCCAGAAGGTCGGGCTGCGCGCGTTCTTCGAGGAAGCGGCACAACTCGGCGACGCCGCCGTCATCGACTCCCGCGTCCTTCTCGCCCACATGGGGGCGAGCCCCTCCCGCGCCGACCGCTTCGCATCCGACCTCGGCCGCTGGGAGGACGTGCGCGATCCGTTCCTCCGTGAACTGACGCAGGCCACCGCCGAAGCGCCAATCCCCGTCGTCCTCGGCGGGCACTCGCTGCTGTCTGGTGGATTGATGCTCCTCACCGACGCTGCCTGGCGGCGCGAGGACCGGCGCAAGGATGCCGAATCCGGCCCGACGTAGCCTCGCGCTGGACCGTTGGTCCCTGACCTTTGGCCCGCAAGAAACCAACGGCTGGGCCTTCACAGCAGGCCTGGCGGGTTGTGTACTGGTTAGCTGGAAAGGAGGGAGCAGCCATGGCAGAAAAGCTTGTCCCCGTCCTCCACCGCCCGCTGTTCCCGGGCTGGCCGTGGAGGGAGTTGCACGACATCGAGGAGGAGATCGACCGGCTCTGGCGATCGTTCGGCGTGCGGCGCCGCGAGGGTAACGGCGCGCGCTTCGAGCTTCCTGAGCCAGCGGTCGACATGTACAAGAAGGAAGGCAACCTGATCGTCGAGGTCGAGGCGCCCGGGATGAAGCGCGAGGACCTCACCGTCGAGGTCGAGGGCCGCACACTCACCATCAGCGGCGAACGCAAGTCCGAGGAGAAGGTCGAGGAGAAGGACTTCTACCGCTGCGAGCGCAGCTACGGCCGCTTCACGCGGTGGGTCGACCTGCCCTTCGACGTGGCCGTGGACAAGGCGAGCGCGACATACGACAATGGCGTGCTGAAGGTCACGCTGCCGCCAGCGGAGCCGAAGGCCGCCGAGAAGAAGATCGATATCCGCTAGTGCAAAACCAGCTTGACGCCGGGAGGCCCGCGGGCGCAATGTCACGCTGAGTCCTTCCGCAGGAAGGACGAAGGGTCTGGCGAAGCAGACGAATGGTCTGATCGTTTCGCCAGTCTCCGGAGGCGACTCGCCTGGGCGAGATGCTTCGTCCCCGCCAAGAGCGGGGACTCAGCATGACAGGCCGGCCGCACGGGCAGCATGTGCGCCCCGGGTTGACTCCGGTCAAGTTGGAGGAGCGCCAGGCTCGCTGAGGGGAGGCGAGCCACCAGACTCGGGGACGGCCGGCGGGACCGTCCCCTTGTTCGTTGCCTGGAGGAGATCACATGAACCGCCTGGAAGGTCTTACCTGCGTCGTCACGGGTGGCGCGTCGGGCATCGGCCGCGCCACGGCCATCTTCATGGCCCACGAGCGAGGCCGCGTCGTCGTCTCCGACGTCGACGACGCCGGCGGCGAGGAGACGGCCCGGATCGTCCGCGACGCAGGTGGCGTCGCCTCCTACGTCCACGCCGACGTCACCAAAGAGGCCGACATCCAGCGTCTCATCGATACGGCGGCCTCCACGTACGAGCGCGTGGACGTGCTGTTCAACAACGCCGGCATCGAGGGGCCGCCCGGCTCCATCGCCGACCTCACCCTCGACGACCTGAACCGCGTGCTGGCCGTGAACCTGGTGGGCGTCTTCCTGGGCTTGAAGTACGGCATCAAGGAGATGCTGCGTCACGGCGGTGGCGGATCGATCATCAACACCGCGTCGGTAGCAGGGCTTGCCGGCTTCCCCGGTCTTGCCCCCTACTGCGCGAGCAAGGGCGCCGTCATCCAGCTCACCAAGACGGCCGCGCTCGAATACGCGACCGCCGGCATCCGCGTCAACGCCATCTGCCCCGGCCTCATCGACACGCCGATGCTGCGGCGTGTCGTGGACCTCAACCCGGAGGCCGAGCCTACGCTCAAGATGATGGAGCCGGTGCAACGCTTTGGGACCGCCGAGGAGGTAGCGGCGCTGGTGATCTTCCTGGCCTGCCCCGAGTCGTCGTTCGTCACGGGCGCAGCCATACCGGTGGACGGAGCGTACCTGGCGCGCTAGGCCGGCCGGTGGCCCGGCACAGGGATGATAGCCCCGCTCACGTGTCCCGCTCGCTCCGAACACAGGTAGGCAATGATCTCCGCGACGTCGGCGGGATTCGGGCGCGGCCCGGCGACGTTCTCCCCCCGCGCGGCGCGCAGCGCGTCTTCTAGCGCGAGCCGGGGCATCGGACCGGGCGCGACGGCGTTGACGGTCACGCCGCGCTCGCGCTCGCGGCGGCCGAGGACGCGCGTCAGCCAGTGCCGGGCCGCCTTGCCCAGCGGGTAGTCCAGAGGAGCGTCGGGGGGCCCGAAGGGCCAGTCGTCGGCCTGGTAGCCACCGACGCTCACGATGCGGCCCCAGCCGCGCTCCCGCATTCCCGGCAATACGCCGCGAAGCAGCGCGAACATCGACTCCACCTCCTCGGCCAGCACCTTCCGGACGTGGTCCGGCGGGATGTCCGTGACGTCGCGCGGAACCCAGTCGCCCCCGGCGCTGTTGACAAGGATGTCGATGCGCCCGAACTCGGCCTGCGCGCGCGCGACCAGCGCGTCGATCTGGTCCGTCGATCGCAGCTCGGCCTGCGCGGCGAGGACGCGGACGCCGAACTCGTGCCGGATGACCTCGGCCGTCTCCTCGGCGCGGGCGGCATTCTTGCGGTACGACCCGACGATGCTCGCGCCCTCACGCGCCAGGGCGAAGGCGGCGCTCCGGCCGAGGCCGGCGCCGCTGAACCCGGTTACCAGCGCCACCCGCCCTTCAAGTTCCACGTCAGCCCTCGATGGTCACCGAGCCCGCCGACCCGTCGACGGTGATGGCCTGCCCGTCCCTGATGATGCGCGTGCCGTCGACGGTCCCAACGACGCAGGGGATGCCGTACTCGCGCGCGACGATAGCGCAGTGCGACAGCGCGCCTCCGGTGTCGGCGACGACGGCGCTCACGGCCGAGAACAGCGGCGTCCAGGCGGGCATCGTCATCTCGCACACCAGCACGTCGCCGGGCTCGAGCTTTCCCGCTTCGCTCAACGTCCGCACGACCTTCGCGCTTCCCGAGGCACGCCCGGGCGACGCGGCGGCGCCTAGGAGCACCCGCGGGTTAGCCGACTGGCGGCGCTGCCCGCCCCAGAACGTGCTCAGCGTGGGATCGTTCTGCAGCGCCTCATCGGGAGGCGTGCCGATGGCCGATGGCGGGTCGAGTTCGTAGGCCGCGCGGCGGGCGTTCTTCCGCTGCTGGATAGCAGCCTTCATGTCGCGCGGTTTCGTCAGCGCGTCCTTCAGATCGTCCAGCGTCAGATAGAACACGTCGTTCGCCGCGGCTATGGCGCCTGCGGCCGCCAGCCTGCGCCCCGCTTCCAGCAGCGGACGCCGCATGAGCACGGTGTTCATCTGATCGATGTAGAAGTTGTGATCCTCCTGCAGCGGCACGTACTGGCGGCAGACGCCTTGCAGGAAGCGGAACATGCCCTCCAGCGGGTGGCCGGCGATCCGCTTGTCGACTTCCTTTTCCAACTCCTCGCGCTGGGCAGCGGCGCGCCGCTCGCGGACGGTCGGGTGAGCGTCGTCGCCCCCGCGCAATAGCTCGCGCAGTAGCGCCAGTGCCAGCGCGGGCTCCTCGATCCACGAGGGATCGGCCAGCTCGAACGCGTCGCCGCGCCAGCCGTACTCGTCGAGATAGGCGTTCAGCGCGTCGAGGGCGGCGAGGCCGTCCTCCGTCTTTCCCAACTCGCCGATGACGCGGCGCACGGGTGTGTTCAGGATGGCGTCGCGGGCTACGGGGCGCTTCGCGATGTCGCGGCTCAACTCGAAGAGCTTCGCGCCCGCCTCCACCGACTTGTTCGGGAAACCCTGCATCAGCGTGTAAGCCTCGGCGATCGTTCCCTCGCCGAAGACCTGCCCGTAGAGCTTCGCGAACTCGCCCGCTACGACAACCACGGGCAGCATGGCGTACATGTGGATCTCCCACATCTTGCGGCGGACGTCCTGCAGTTCGTCCAGGTACTCCGCCATCCTCGCGCCGGACATGGCCGCGAAGTCGCGCTGGCGGAGTTCGCCGTTCAGGCGCAGCACTTCGGGCAGGTGTTCGTCGTTCCATCGTTCGTACTGGTGGGGAAGCTCCGGCAGCATGCGCCCCATCGACTCCTCGCGAAGCTGCGGCAACTCGTCGAGGCTGACGCCCAGCTCGGGGCCGACGTACCAGTAGCCGTGGGGCGCGAAGACGCGCATCCGCAGCGGCACGCCCAGACGGTCGAAGCCCTCCGCGCCGCCCTCCTCGAACGCCGGGGCGTCGAACGTCGACGTCAGGGGCGTGCAGGGATGCGGGTAGTGCATGCGGTCCCAGAACCAGTAGAGCTGGCTATCCTCGGGCCGCTTCCACTCGAAATCGAACGTCGCGCTCATGCCGTGGACTCCTCCCCTCGCGCTGGTCCTGCATGATGACCGCTGGCGCTTTCGCGCGTCAACGCTGTCTTCCGGCCGGCCGCTGGGTTGATATCATCGGGGCGGTCGCAGACTCGCCTGGGCGAGAGTCGAGTCTGCGACCGGCGGGAGGAGCGTCCATGCGCAGGTCCGTCGAGGTCACCGACGCCCGTCGCCTGATCGCGGGCGGGCCGATAGTGCTGGTCACCACGTCGTGGCGCGGCAACGACAACGTCATGCCCGCCGCCTACGTCATGCCGCTGAGCTTCGAGCCGCCCCTCATCGGCCTCGCCGTCCACCCTTCACGGCACACCCACGACATGATCACCTACAGCGAGGAGTTCGCCCTGAACGTCCCCGGGCGCGAGCTGCTGCACCACTGCCAGTACCTAGGCAGCGTTTCGGGCGTGCAGCTCAACAAGCTGGAACTCACGCGCCTGCCGACGTTCAAGGCGCGCAAAGTATCGGCGCCGCTGCTGGAGGGCTGCGTCGCCTACGTCGAGTGCGGGCTGGAGGACGCCTACCGCCTGGGTGATCACACGCTCTTCGTCGGCAAGGTCGTCGCTGCGCAGGCGGAGGAGGGCGCCTTCGGCGAGACCTGGCTGCTGGAGGACGACGATCTGAAGCCGCTCCACTATGTGGGCCTCAACTACTACGCGCTGCTGGGTGAACGCCTGGCCGCGCGCATCCCCACGCCCGGAGACGTGAAGGAAGATGTCGAGGCCGGCAAGGCTTACCCCGGCGGCGAGGAGCAGCAGGAGGCCGAGCGCCGCGCCGAGTTCGAGCGCGGCCGGCAGGAAGACGAGCAGGGATAGCCCCTCCTCACGGGTCCCTCCCATTCGGTTCATTCGTGAGGCCAGGCGGGCGGGAAACTCCGGCGCACACCCCGTACAGCACGCAGAATTCTGCCTCGCGGCTCGTATCTGCTGACGCATATTGCCCAAATAGCGCAACGCAGATGCAGTGCGCTATCGACGCTGCGGTCTGCAGGCAGAGTTCTGCTGACACATGTTGCCCAGATGGCGTAACGTAGATACTGGGCAACAGCCTGGCCCCGGGCAGAAGGACGCAGAAAGGAAGGAGCGGCGATGGAACTCACGAATCGCGAGGCCTGGACGGCGCTTCACGGCATGATCTTCGGGGCCATCTTCCTGTTGGCGTTCGCCGGCGGTCTCGCCGGGCTGTGGAGTCTCCGTCCCGACTGGGTCACCGTCGAAGGCCTTCAGGAGCGCATGATGCGCCTCAAGGTCGGCGTCACCACCATGGCGTTGGTGTCCTGGGTGACGGTGGTCACCGGCACCTACATCGTCTACCCCTGGTACCGAGCGAAGCCGCCCGAGGGGACCGAGGACCTGTCGGAGTACCCGAGGTACCTCCTGCTGGCCACGCCCGGCAAAGAGGAATGGCACAAGTTCGGCATGGAGTGGAAGGAGCACGTCGCCTGGGCGTCGCCGATGCTGGCGACGGCCGTGGCCTTCATCGTCCTTTACTACGGTACGCAGCTCATCGTCGACAGGAAGCTGCGCTACGCGACGATGGCGCTCTTCCTGCTCTCGTTCATCGCTGCGGCGATCGCCGGCGGATTGGGCGCCTTCATCACGAAGGCCGCCCCGTTGCTTTAGGGGGGTAGCCATGGCATCGATCACGGTCAAGCGCGAAGGCGGGCAGGCCGTCGAGGACATCAAGTGGGCGGCGCAGGAACTCGAGATCGTCGAGAAGCCGAACGGCGCCGCCGGCGCCGCCATCATCGCCTCTGGCATTGGCGTGGCGGCCCTCGGCTTCTTCACGACGATGAACGAAGCCAGCGCGCGCATGCACGACTTCCTGAACTTCCAGAATCGGGTCGGGCCGCTCAGCGGCAAGACGACCATGGCGGGCATCATCTGGCTCGTCGCCTGGGCGCTGCTGGCCCCGGCCCTGTGGAAGCGCAACGTGCCCATGAACACGGTCCTGATAGTGACAGCCATTCTGCTCGTCATCGGCGCCGTGGGCACGTACCCCAAGTTCTTCACGCTATTCGCGGAATGAGGCTGCGAGCTTCCGGAGGCATAGAGCGAAGGGGCGGCCTCGGCGGCCGCCCCTTCGCGGCGAGGCGGGCGTTCTTCAGGCGGGGGTTGGACCCGGCTTGAATCCTCTCGCGGCAGGAGGGGCCCCCGCGCGCACCCGGCCGAAGACCCTTCCGGGCTGCCACGGCGTACCCAGCGCCGGCAGGAGCCAGCGGTCGACGCCGATCCACCCGGATACCTTCCAGCCGAACGCCACCAGCACGGCAATGACGAAGAGCACCGGGTTGGTGCTGGCGGTGCCAGCGAGCATAAAGTTGAAGTTCATGAAGGCGCCGCCCAGGGCCGCCAGCCCTGTGAACGCCCCAACGATGAGCGCGATTCCCGCGGCCACCTCGCCCAGAGCGATGATCCACGAGAACCACGTGTACCACTCGTGGTCGATCATGAAGGTGAGGAAATCGCGGTACCAGTCGTACACGATAGGCGGCCGGCCCTGCTCGGGGATGGCCGTGGCCCGTTCCCAGAAGCCCTTCAGGGCGAGGCCATCGGGACCGGAAACCGCGATCCAGCGGTCCGAGCCCCAGACCTTGTGGGAGCCGGCCAGCAGCCACTGGTAGCCCAGGTACATGCGCGCCAGCGCCCACAGCGGAGCCAAGGCAGTGTCGCTGAAGATGAACTTCAGAACAGCGGGATCTTTCAATTCACGTCGTTCGAACGCTCGCTCGAAGAGTGCCATCACAAGCCCTCCTCATGCTCGACGAGAGCCCGTTCGGTCACCAGCTCCCCGATGCCCCAGGCGGCGACCACCGCCGCGAGGATCGGCAGGAACATGAAGACCTGGTTCTTGTCCCCGATGTTGAAGACGATCAGGCTGGCCACGGTGGCCACCCCGGCCCACGCAGCGATCCCGATCACCAACGCCACAAGTTTGCTCATGGCCATGCTCCTTCCGTGTGGCTTGTCGGTCCTGCGGATTCAACCTGTCTCACGCATTGATCATCTATCTGGTAGCTCACTTCCGGCTAGTGGCGTTTTTCACACAACGTTCGGCATCTGGCAGGCAGGACGAGTGCCACAGGCCCACCTCCTCGGGGGCCATTCCGCTTCGCCCGGCGGGTCGCCGACCGTTGCGACACCCTCCCTTCCGTCCTGCCCTTGACATCCCGGCTGCGCCGCCCTATCCTCTGTTGCTAGTGAACGTTCACTAACTAGCGGAGCAGCGATGCCCAGAGCCCGCCGCCTCCCCGCGGAGGCCCGCAAGCGACAGATCATCGACACCGCCCGCGAGGTGTTCGCCGGCCAGGGCTACGAAAAGGCATCCACCGCCAGCCTCGCTCGCGCCGCCGGCGTCTCCGAACCCGCCCTCTACCGGCACTTCCCCGGTAAGAAGGCGCTCTTTCTCGCCGTCATCCGTTCCACCGGGCCCCGCCTCCTCGACATCTGGAAGGACATCTCCTACCAGGTCGAGGACCCCGTCGAAACCCTGTGGTCCATCGCCGTCCACTACTACGACCACCTGCGCAGCCACAGCGCCAACATGAAGATCCAGTTCCGCGCCCTGTCTGACGCCGACGACCCCGACATCCGGCAGGCGCTGCGGCAGAACTTCGAGGCGTTCATCGACTTCGTCAGCGACACCCTGGAAGAGGGCAAGGCCCGGGGCATCGTCCGGCCCGAGGTGGACAGCCGGCTCGTCGCCTGGCAGTTCTTGGGCATCGGACTGACGCTGGATCTGATGCACGCGCTGGGCTTCGACAGCGAGATCGGCCGCCGCGGCGTCGAGCAGTGGGGGCGGCTGTACCTGGAGAGCGTCCGCGCCCAGGGCGGCAGGCGCTCGGCCAATATCGCCGAGCTTCCTTTCCCCATAGACGGCGTGCCCGCCCAGAGCGGCGCGCCCGAGGGCATTCCGCTGGGGCTGCTCTGACGGTCAGGGAGTTCGCC
>JBBITS010000079.1:0-10122 GCA_037440665.1 Chloroflexota bacterium | reverse complement strand
TTCACCGCGGAGACTACACCGTCTTGTTTTTACAGCAATCCTGGGACGCGACCTCCCACCCAACAGGAACTCGACGTCGTAGTGAAAGAAATCGCGCCTCCGCCAGCGCGATAGTTGGAATCACCAAGAACACATCGGCGCTCTGGAGGATGTCGCGAGCATTAACCCCCAGGCGGGGGCTGTTGGTCAGATGCCAGATGAGGGCATGCGTGTCGACGACGTACGTCACTCCCAGTCTTCTTCCTTCACCCCGTACTCAGCCTCCTTGATCTCCTCGTAGGTGAAGTCCACGCCCTTCCAGATTCCCCGCAGTTCGGCGAACGGCCGCGGCTTACCGGCTTCCTGCCGTTCCAGGGCCTCGACCTTGGCGCGCACGTCGGCGATCTCGCGCTCGATGCTGTCCAGGCGGGCCTTGAGAACCTTGTACTCGGTGGCCATGACGCATGTCCTCCCAGCGCCCCATTATAGGGGCAGAGGCCCTACGCAGACGCCAGCGCCGCGACGTAGTCACCGACCTCGGACGTGCTCATGCCCATCTTGCCCGCCGAGAGCGACTTGATGCGCCCGGAGGCCAGCGCCTTCATCACGCCGCCCTCGATGCGCTCCGCCGTCTCCGTCTCGCCCAGGACCTCCATCATCATCCCGGCCGCGCCGATGGCGGCGATGGGGCAGATGACGTTCTGACCCGTGTACTTCGGGGCCGACCCGCCGATGGGCTCGAACATCGAGACGCCGTTGGGGTTGATGTTGCCGCCGGCGGCGACGCCGAGACCGCCCTGAATCATTGCCCCCAGGTCGGTGATGATGTCGCCGAACATGTTCTCGACGACGATCACGTCGAACCACTCCGGGTTCTTGACCATCCACATCGTGGTGGCGTCCACGTGCGCGTAGTCGCGCTGGATGTCGGGGTAGTCGGCCTCGCCGACCTCGTTGAATGCGCGCCACCACGTGTCGTGGACGTACGTGAGCACGTTGGTCTTGGCGCAGAGCGTCAGCTTCCGGTCCTTGTTCCGCTTGCGTGTCAGGTCGAAGGCGTAGCGTATAGCCCGCTCGGCCCCGAACCGCGTGGTCACGTGGATCTGGGTCGACACTTCCTGCGGCGTGCCTTTGTACTGGAAGCCGCCGGCGCCGCTGTAGAGACCCTCGGTGTTCTCGCGGACGACCACGAAGTCGATGTCCGCGGGACCTTTGTCCTTCAGCGGGCAATCGACGCCCGGATAGAGCTTGACCGGGCGCAGGTTGATGTACTGGTCGAGCTCGAAGCGCAGGCGCAGCAGCAGGCCCTTTTCGAGGATGCCCGGAGCGACGTCGGGATGCCCGATCGCGCCCAGGTAGATGGCGTCGTAGCCTCGCAACTCCTCCAGCGCCGAGTCGGGCAGGATCTCGCCCGTGCGCAGGTAGCGCTCGCCGCCAAGGTCGAAGGCCGTCAGCTCGTACTTGACGCCCGTCTTCGGGGCGACGGCTGCGAGGACTTTCAGGCCCTCGCGGACCACCTCGGGGCCGGTGCCATCGCCGGGGAGAACTGCGATTCGGTGCATTCCGGTGCGCCCCTCGCTTCTGTCAATCTGATCCGCGGGCAGTAAACCATGCTGGCGCGCGTGGCGCGAGGGCGTCAGAAGATGACCGCGCTCGCCGTGCCCACGATGACCTTTGTGCCGTCGGGCTTCTCGGCCCAGACGTCGCAGTCGGCCCGCTGGCGCTCGCCGATGCGGGTGACCTGGCGCACGACGCCCCTGGCAATGACCGTATCGCTGCCCCAGACGATGTTGACCAGGCTCACGTTCATCTTCCCGCCGCAGTACCAGCCCGTCCCGAACCGGTTGGTCATCATCTCCGACAGGAAGCAGACCGACATCATCCCCTGCACGACGATGTCCGGGAAGCCGAGCTTTTCGGCGGCCGCGCGGTCGTTGTGGTAGTTGATGGCGGGTCCTGAGAACGCCATGCACATCTCTTGGGTTATAGACGTCGTCAGCGCGGGTATCTCCTCGATGGCGTCCGACGTGTCGATCTCGAACCGGCGCTCAGCCGACTTCTCGCGGCTCTTGTCGACGACGATGCCCTTCGGCTCGGCGTCCTGAAGGAAGCTCTGGTGGGTGCGGCCGCGCATCAGGATGCGGCCGTCGAGGCCGCAGATGGTGGCCTCGTTGACCACGTAATCGCGGTTGCGCTTCGCGTAGCGCTCGATCACCTGCGCCGAACTTACGACCGTGTCCCCCACCATGATGGGGTGGAAGAACTCGAACTCCTGTTTGGCGTGGAGATTCCCGTAGACGTTGCGCAGGTACCACCCGGGATAGCTGTAAACCTCCGAGTGCCGGATGAGCGCGGGAGCGACCGGACCGCCAAAGGGCGAACCTGTGGAATACCACGGGTTATCCGTGCCCACACCCGCCCTGTAGATTTCAACCTGTTCAGGGGTGACCGAAAATTCGCGCCGCCCCAGAAACAGGCCAGGATAAACCTCTCCTTCGGCCACCAGGGCAACGTTTACGCCAAACGGAGCTTCGGCCATAAAGGGTCCTCCTGTCACCGCCAAGAATAGTCATGCCTCTGTCCATCCCGCGCCCGGATGCCGACAATAGAGTTGCGGAAGCGAGCAGAGGGCGCAACCAGATGTTCGGAATCGGCCAAGAGCACCAACGGATTGCCGGCCTCCCCCGGCTCGGGGCGACGGCCGGCGCCCTTTCGGTCGGCTTCGCGCTGGCGTTCGGCTTCGTCGCGATCCGCGCTGGCGGCGGCACAGGCGAGTTTAACCCGCAGCTCATGTACGCCGCCATCGTTCCGGCTGCCGTCTGGTTCGGCCCGGCAGGGGGACTTGCCGCCGGCGTTGTCGCAGGCCTGCTGACGGGACCCGCAATGCCCCTTCAGACGGAGCCTTACGTCAACCAGGAGTTCTGGGATTGGTTCCCCCGCACGCTGTACTTCAGCGGGGTCGGAGCCGCCGTCGGGTTCTTCAACCACCGCCTCGCGCGCCAGTCGGTCGCGCTCGCCGAGAGCGCGAAGTGGCTCTTGACCATGACCGCCGAGGCCATGGATGCGCGCAGGGCGGCGGAGCGCAATGCAGGTGAAGCGGAGCGCCTGGCGCGCGCCCACGCCCAGGGCGAACGCGAGCTCCAGATCGTCCATCAGGTCGATGAAGCCATCCTCCGCGGCGCCGGCGAGAACGACATCTACGCTCTCGTCCTCGAATCCGCTGTCGGAATCATGGGAGGCCACCGCGGGTTAATCTGGCTCGTGAAGGAGGTCGGCGGCAGCCACATCGCCGAGGTATACCCGCCGCATCCGGAGCGGCGCGCGCAGTTCCGCCGGTTACTGGCCACGATGAGGCCCGGCGAAGGCACGCTGGGGTGGGCGATCCTGAACAATCAGACCTCCGTCAGCGAGGACGTCAGCGCCGACCCCAGGTACGCTCGACTACGCCAGACCATCCCCAACTTCAAGGTGGGCGCTACGATCTCAGCGCCCATCACTGTCTCCGGACGTGTGGCAGGGGCCATAACCATCGGCTATCCCGATCCCCGGAAGTTTTCGCAGGAAGAGATCGACCGCATCACTCGCTTCGCCGGCCAGCTTTCAGTGGCGATCGAGCATGCCCGCCAGCAGGAGTCGCTGAAAAACATGACGCTGGAGACGGTGGTGGCACTGGCCGAATCCATCGAGAGCCGCGACCCGTACACCGGCGGCCACTGTATGCGTCTGGTCCAGTACGCCGAGCTGCTGGCGCGCGAGATCGGCCTGAGCGGTTCAGTCCTCGAAGTCGTCCGCTTCGGCGCCGCGCTGCACGACAGCGGTAAGGTGGGCGTGCCCGACGCCATCCTCAAGAAACCCGGACCCCTCACGCCCGACGAATGGGCCCACATGAAGCTGCACCCGTACATCGGCGCGCAACTCTGCAAGAAGGTCAGCTTCCTCGGCCACATCTACCCCATCGTCTACCACCACCACGAGCGCTGGGACGGGAGCGGCTACCCCGACGGGCTCGCCGGCGAAGACATACCCCTGCCCGCGCGAATCGTCACCATCGCCGACGCCTACGACGCCATGACCAACGACCGCCCCTACCGGCGCGCGCGCGGCCACGACTACGCCGTGTCTGAACTGCGCCGCCACGCCGGCCAGCAGTTCGACCCAGCCCTCGTCGAGAAGTTCGTCGCCGCCATCGAGCGCGAGCGCAGCATGGACGGCCCGGACGTCCGTGCCATCGCAGCCTGAACGGACCGTTCCGGCGCGCTGGGCCTCCCGTATACTGGCTCCATGGCCGATTCTTTCGACTACATCGTCGTCGGCTCCGGCATCGCCGGGCTGTACGCCGCCCTGCTAGCGCAGGAGCGCGGCAGCGTGCTGGTGCTGACCAAGGGCTCCATCGACGAGTGCAACACGCGCTACGCCCAGGGCGGCATCGCCGCCGCCGTCGGCCCCGACGACTCGCCAGAGCTGCATCTGGACGACACCATCCGCGCCGGGGCGGGCCTGGTCGACGAAGAGGCGGCGCGCATCCTCGTCGAGTCGGCGCCCGACCGCATCCGCGACCTGGTGCGCTTCGGCGTCCCGTTCGACAGCGTCGACGGTGAGGTGGCGTTGGGCAAGGAGGCCGCCCACAGCCGGAATCGCATTCTCCACGCTGGCGGCGACTCGACCGGCGCGCACATGGAGCTGTCGCTGAGCACCCTGGCGCGCGTCTCCCACGTGACCATCAAGGAGCACTGCCAGGTCGAGGACATCGTTGTCAGGGACGGCGCGGCCCGCGGCGTCCGCATCCTCGACACGCGCGCCGGCGCGACGCAGGAGTTCGGAGGAAGCCACGTCATCCTCGCGACGGGCGGGTGCGGCCAGGTCTACAGAGTGACGACCAACCCCGACGTGGCGACGGGCGACGGCGTCGCCGTCGCCTATCGCGCGGGCGCCGACATCACCGACATGGAGTTCATCCAGTTCCACCCGACGGCTCTGCGCCTGCCCGGCGTGCCCATCTTCCTTATCTCAGAGGCCGTCCGGGGCGAGGGAGGCCGCCTCATCGACGCAAAGGGCCGCCGCTTCATGCCCGAGTACCACCCGGGCGCAGAGCTGGCACCCCGGGACGTGGTAGCGCGCGCGATCCTGACCGAGATGCTGAACTCGGGCGCGGATCACGTGTACCTCGACATCACGTTCCTGCCTGCCGAGCGCGTCAGCTCACGCTTCCCGCAGATCTACCGCTACTGCCTCGATCACGGGCTCGACATCACGAAGGAGCCGATCCCCGTGTCGCCCGCCGCGCACTACATGATGGGCGGCGTGAGGACGAACACCTGGGGCGAGACGACGATTCCGAACCTCTACGCCTGCGGCGAGGTCGCCTGCACCGGCGTGCACGGCGCCAACCGGCTGGCGAGCAACTCGCTCCTCGAAACCGTCGTCTTCGCCAAGCGCGCCATCGAGCGCACGCTGTCGGGCGAAGAGCGACCGCTGGACCCTGCCGCCGACGCCGTGACGCTCGCCCCCGCCGCCGCGCCGGCCGCCCGGCCACCGACGCGTCTTGAGGCGCAAACGCTCCTGTGGGAGAAGGTGGGCATCCGGCGCGACGGGCCCGGCCTGACCCAGGCGGCCGCCACGCTCGCCTCGTGGGAAGCTGCCCTGCCCGCCCCTGCCGATCGTCCCACCCACGAACTGGCGAACATTCTGCTCACCGGCAGGCTCATCGCCGAGGCCGCTCTCCGGCGCGAAGAGAGCCGCGGCGCTCACTTCCGCACCGACTTCCCGGAGCCCCGCGAAGAGTGGAAGCGCCACATCGTGTTCCGGAGGAGACATGATTGAGCCATTGTCCGGCCTCGGCCAACGCTACCTGCAAGACGTCATCGACCGCGCGCTCGAAGAGGACGGCGCGTGGCGCGACGTGACGACCCAGGCCCTGGTCCCCTGCGATCAGGGAGGCCGCGGCGTCTTCCTCTGCAAGGCTGCGGGCATCGTCGCCGGCCTGCCCGTGGCCGAGGCGGCGTTCCGCCGCATGGAGCCCGCGATGGTGTTTCACTGCCTGATCGAAGAAGGCGCCGCCGTCGAGCCCGGGACTGAGATCGCGACCGTGTCCGGGCCGCTGGGCCTGATGCTCAGCGCCGAGCGCGTCGCCTTGAACTTCCTGCAACGTTTGTCCGGCATCGCGACGCTCACCCGCGCCTTCGTCGATCAGGTGGCCGGCCTGCCCGTCCGCATCGCCGACACGCGAAAGACAACGCCCGGCCTGCGCGAACTCGAAAGATACGCCGTGCGCGTTGGCGGCGGCCACAACCATCGCTTCAACCTGGCCGACGCCGTCCTCGTCAAGGACAACCACCTAGCGGCTGCTCGCGCGCGCGGCCTGAGCGTCGCGGAAGTCGTCGAGCGCGCCCGCGCCGGCGCGCCTCACACCCTGCGAGTCGAGGTTGAGGCGACGAACGAACGCGACGCCCTCCAGGCCATCGAGGCGGGGGCCGACGTCGTGCTGCTGGACAACATGGATATCGCCGCCATGCGGCGTGTGGTGGAGAAGGCGCGCGGTCAGGCCATCCTCGAAGCCTCAGGCGGCGTGACGCTGGAGAACGTCCGCGCCATCGCCGAAACGGGGGTCGACGTCATCAGCGTCGGCGCGCTCACGCACTCGGCGCGCGCCCTCGACATCAGCCTCGAAGTAGACCTATCGTGAGGCCGTGAGCCAGATCGTCATCATCAGCGGGCCGCCGGGTGCAGGCAAGTCGAGCGTCGCCGAGGAACTCTGCCGGCGCTACGATCGCACGGCGCACGTCGACGTCGACCTTGTCCGCGCCATGGTCCGCATGGGCTCGGCGAAGCCGTGGATTCCCGGCGCTGAAGCCGAACGGCAGCGCAAGCTCGAAGCGAAGAACGTCTGCGCGCTGGCCCGCAACTTCATCAAGGCGCTGTTCGGCGTCTTCATCGACGGCGTCATCGGCCCCTACGGACTGGGGATATACCGGCGCGAGCTTGCTGGCGTCGGCGTGCCCGTCCACTTCGTGGTTATTCTCCCGTCGGCCGATGAAGCCGAACGGCGCGACCGCAAGCGGCCGGGATCGCACGTCCTGTCCGAGCGCCTGCGGGAGATTCATGCCGAGTTCGTCGGCTTCGGCAATTTCGCCGGAGAGGTCATCGACAATACCAGCCTCACCGTTGAGACCACTGCTGACCTCATCATGGAACACGCCGCCGAAGGCAAGCTCTTAATCGACGTCTGACGCTCTCGCCCCGCAAGGAGGCTGATCCGATGCCCGAAGCCGCCCCGAAGGTGCTGACCGCGCGTCACGGCCGCGCGTTCGTCGTGACCATCAACCGTCCCGACGTTCGCAATTGCGTCGATGGCGAGACGGCGCAGGGCCTGTACGAGGCTGTCGAGACATTCAAGGCAGACAACGGCCTCGACACGCTGATTCTCACGGGCGCGGGCAATCAGGCCTTCTGCTCGGGCGCCGACCTCAAGAACATCGGCACTCTCAACGTCCGTACCGGCGCCGGCGAGTCGGGTCCGATGGGCATCTCGCGGATCACGGACGTCGGAAAGCCCACCATCGCGGCCATCAACGGTTACTGCACGGCCGGAGGTCTGGAGCTGGCCCTGTGGTGCGACTTCCGCATCGCCGATAGCGCGGCGCAGTTCGGCGTCCTCAACCGCCGATGGGGCGTGCCGCTCGTGGACGGGGGCACGCAGCGGCTGCCCCGGGTCGTCGGCCTGGGCAACGCCCTGTATCTCATCGAGACCGGCGCCCTCATCGACGCCCGCCAGGCGCTGCGCATGGGGCTCGTGCAGGAGGTCGTCGCGCAGGGCCAAGCGCTGGAACGCGCCCTCGAGGTCGCGGCGGCGATGTCGCAGTACCCGCAGCCCGCCATCCGCAACGACCGCCGGGCAACCCTCGGCGGCCTCACCATGCCCATCGGCCAGGGGTTGGCCTTCGAGGTCGAAGCCCACCGCGACACGATGCAGGACCCCGCCGTCGGCGAGTGGCTGCGCCGCTTCGCCGCGGGCGAGCGCCCGCCGGCCATCCGCCCTCCGCCGGAACCACCGGGTTGACACAACGCCCGGCCGCTGAAAGCATTCCAGCGTATGCGCAGCCTTGGAGCGGAGCCATCGCCGGTATGAGCGCCGAATCGGTGCGTCGCCGTCCACGTCCGGCATCGGCCGGAGCCCGCCATCCGTTCGACCTGTGGACGAGGGCGAACGCGGGCGAAGTGCTGCCAGGCCTCATAAGCCCCCTGGCCTGGTCCAGCATAGGCGAGGGTCTGAACGAGTTCTTCCCGAAGTCGCTGGTTGAAGCCGGGTTCAAAGACGCCCACAACGTCCGCTTCGCGACGCTGCACCAGGGCCGCCTCTTCTTCAACGTCGGCGCCCTGTACCACTACTACTGCGAACTGGGCGGCGCCCCCTCGTCGGCCGTGCTCCGCTCCTTCGGCGGTCCCGCTGCGGACCAGGGCCTGCCCCTGCCCGACCGCAAGATTCAGTGGGGAAGGCTCCTTCGCCACCTGCCCGCGACGCTCAAGCAGTCAAGACGCCTGCAGGGTGCGCCCAAGCGTCTCCAAAAGGCCATCCCCGCCATCGACCGCGAAGCGCAGACGCTGGCCGGCCTCGACCTCACGGCCTTGGATACGGCTGGCCTCTACCACGCGGCGATGGACGCGGTCGACCGGCTGGAGCCCTACTTGGAGAACTTCAACGACTGCAACAGCGCGGCGTTCGCCAACTACGGATCGCTGGCGTTTCTGCTCGAAACCTGGCTCGGCGAGCCGCATCTCGCCAACGACCTGGTCGCCGGCCTCGAGATGACGAAGACCGCCGAAGGATCGGCGGAGTTGTGGCGCATCGCGCGCAAGGCCTCGGCGCGCGCGGGCCTCCTCGCTCTCGTCGCGCGAGGCGCGCCTGCGACGCTGCTCGACGACCTGTCGGCCGATCCGGCGGGCTCGCCCTTCGCGTCCGACCTGCGGCGGTTCCTCGCCGTCTACGGCCACCGCGCCGCCGACGAGCTGGACATCATGAACCCCCGCTGGGTCGAGGACCCGGCGCCCATCATGGCCGTCTTCAAGTCCTACGTTCTCAGCCCGCCGCCCGGCGACCCGTCGAGCGTCACCGAGCGCCAGCGGCAGGTCCGCGAAGCGGCCGAGGCGCGCGTAAAACGGCTGTTGCGCCGCCGCATCGTCGACCGCGTCCTCCCCTGGAAGTGGCTGGCCCTCCGCAACTACATCAGGCAGGCGCAGACGTTCGTCCCCCTCCGCGAAGATCCCAAGTTCCACCTGCTGAAGATCTTCGTCCCCATGCGACGCTGCTACCTCGAACTCGGGCGGCGCTTCGTGGAGATGGGAGCGCTGGACGCGCCCCAACACGTGTTCCACATGTACATCGACGAGATTGAGGACACGGCGCTGGGCCGCGCTCCCGACCCTGGCGCGCTCCGCGAGACCGTCCGGCAGCGTCTGGCCGACCACGAGCGCTGGAGCCACCTGCCCATACCATGGGCGCTGGGGCCCGACGAACAGCCTCTGCCCCCGCCGGCGCCAGAGAAGGCCGACGGCCGGGTGCTCCACGGCCTCGCGGCCAGCTCGGGGCGGGCCACGGGCCTCGCCCGCGTCATCACCGATCTCCGGCAGGCCGACGAGATGCGCGAGGGCGAGATCCTCGTCGCGCCGTTCACGGACCCGGGCTGGACGCCGCTCTTCCCCCTCTCGGCGGCCATCGTGACCGACCTTGGAGGGCTCTTGTCGCACGGCGCAGTGGTCGCACGGGAGTACGGCGTTCCGGCGGTCGTGAACACCGGCGACGCCACGACGGTCATACGCACCGGCGACCGCATTACCGTGGACGGCAGCGAGGGCCGGGTGTACGTCGAGACCTGATGCCCTACACCAACAGGTCGCCCGTCATCGAGCGCGTGCGCCCGGTGTCCTTGTAGGCGTTGATGACGTTGCGGGCGATGGTCTGCATGTGGACCTCGTCCGCTCCGTCGGCAATGCGGGCTTAGCGGGCGCCCTTGAGCATCCGCTCGAGCGGCGTGTCAGTCGAGATGCCCAGCGCTCCGTGCACCTGGATGGCCCGGTCGATGACGCGCCACAGGGTGTTGGCGACGTGAACCTTGGCCATCGCCACTTCCTGCCGGAACTCCATCTTGT
>JBBITS010000078.1:0-10378 GCA_037440665.1 Chloroflexota bacterium | reverse complement strand
GGTCTTCGGGACGACGTTCGTGGTGAGCCTCTCGGGCGCGCTCGCGCCGGGGCCGCTGACCCTCGTAACGGCGCGGCTCGCCCTGCGACGGGGCTTCTGGACGGGCCCCGCCATCGCGGCGGGACACGGGCTTCTAGAGCTGGGAGTGGTCGTCGCGCTGGCCGCGGGCCTGCGCCACGTCGCCGACAACGACGCCTTCGTGGTGCCCATCGCCCTCTTCGGCGGCGTGATCCTGCTGTGGATGGGCGAGGAACTGCTGCGCTCCGCGCCCAACGCCCGCTTCGAGCTTGGGCCAGACGTCGCCATCAGCGGAGATCCGCGCCCTCGCGCGGGCCTGCTGGCCGCCCTTACCGGCGGCGACGAAACGCTGACCCTGATGCGCTCGCGCGGGGCCCTTCTCGTGGCAGTGGCGGCGGGCACCGTGGTCAGCGTCAGCAACCCGTACTGGAGCCTCTGGTGGGCGAGCATAGGCGCCGACTATCTGCGGCGCGCCCTCGACGCCGGGCCGGCGGGCGTGCCTGTGTTCTACGTCTCGCACGTGCTGGCCGACGTCGTCTGGCTATCGTTCATTGCGTTCGTCCTGGCCAGCGGGCGGCGCGTCGTCACAACCGGCCTCTACCAAGGACTGCTAGCGATCTTCGGAGTGCTCTTGCTGGCGCTAGGCGTGATGTCCATCGTCACCGGCGTCAGAGAACTGGGGTGACGCCGTGAGCATCGAGGTCGCCTTCGCCATCGAGGGAACGCCCGACGCGGTGTGGGAAGCGTTGTGGGCCGACCTCTCGCGCGGCGGCGACGCCTTCGAGGTCGAGCAGGCGCAGCGCCCGCGCATGCTCGCCGTGCGCGTGTACCTCGGCGGCGGCGTGCCCGCGCTCGTGACGTACCGCATCGACGCGAAGGACAGAGGTGCCGAGGTCGTAGCGCACCTCGAGCCGCAGAGCTGGCGGTACAACCTGTACCAGTGGCTGACCTTCGGCCGCTTCCGGCTGAACTACGAGCTGGTGCTGACGCAGGGGCTTTCGAATCTCAAGAACGCGGTGGAAGGTAAGCCGCTGCTGCGGCCCGCGGACGAATAACTACGCCCCCTTATCCGCCGATCATCTCCACGGCCTTCCGCAGCGCCTCGCGCTCGTTATCGAACGACAGTAAGGTCGCGGCCTCGGCCACTGGGAACCACCGGGCGTCATCGACCTCGTGGTCGTGGTCATCGGTCGAGCCGGAGACGTAGCGGAACAGGTAGAACACGACGCGTTTGTGGACGCGCACCTGCTCCGACGGCCGGTCGTAGTCGGAGCGGACGTACCAGTACTCGATGGGGCCGACCTGGCGCTCGAGTTCGGCGGTAAGGCCCGTCTCCTCGCGTACTTCGCGAGCGGCCGTCTCCTCCGGCGGCTCACCGCGCTCGACGAGGCCCTTGGGGAGCTGCCAGTAGCGGAAGCCGTTGGTGGCGATGAGGCAGACCTCGGGACCAGGGGACGCAGGGCGGTAAACGACCCCGCCGGCCGAGAACTCGGTGACGGTCCTCATCCCCCAGCGCCCGCAGCGGGCGGCTTCTCCTCCCCGGCCTCTTCCTCGCGCTCCTCCTCGTCCTTGCCCGGAGGGCGAGCGAGGGCGCGCGCCTTCTTCGCCAGCGCGTCGAGCCGGTCGACGATCCGGCGGTTGATGGTCCCCTCCGGGTACACGCCTGTCTCGTCCGGCTCGCCTACCGGCACACCGGTGAGGATCGCCATCCCCTCGTCCACGTTGCTGACAGCCCAGATGTGGAACTCGCCGTCCCGCACTGCGGCCACGACCTCGGGCTTGAGCATGAGGTGCTTGACGTTGTCCTGGGGCAGGATGACGCCCTGCTCGCCGTTGAGCCCCTTGGCCTTGCAGACGGCGTAAAAGCCCTCGATCTTTTCCACCACACCGCCCACCGCCTGCACCTCGCCCATCTGGTTCACCGAGCCGGTGACGGCGATCCCCTGCTTCAGAGGCACGCCCGAGATGGCCGACAGCAATGCGTACAGCTCGGCCGATGACGCGCTGTCGCCTTCCACTTCGTCGTACACCTGCTCGAAGCCGATGCTGGCCGAGAACGATAGGGGCCGGTCGAGGGCGTACTTGCCGTGCAGGTAGCCGTTAAGGATCGCGAAGCCCTTGCTGTGGATCTTGCCGCTCATCTGGATCTCGCGCTCGATGTTGACCACAGCGCCGCGTCCCATGGAGACGCGGGCCGTTATGCGGCTCGGCCTTCCGAAGCGGTAATCGCCCAGATCGTACACCGAGATGCCGTTGACCTGCCCGGTCTCCGCGCCATCGATGTCGATGATGATCGTACCGTCTTCTATCAGCTCCTGGATGCGCTCTTCGATGAGGTTGGAGCGGTACACCTTCTCTTCGATGGCGCGCTGGACGTGCTCGCCCATTACGACTTCGCCCCCGGCGCGCGCGGCCCAGTAGTCGGACTCGACCAGCAGGTCGGCAATATCGATGAAGCGCGTCGAGAGTTTGGTCTGGTGGTCCACGAGCCGCGACCCGTATTCCACCAGCTCAGCGACGGCCGTCTTGTGAAACGGGCGCAGACCCAGGTCGCGCGCGCACGTTGCGACGAACGCCCCGTACTGACGCTCGTGGTCAGGCGTGCGATCCATGTCCAGCGCGAAGTCCGACTTGACCTTGAACAGCTTGCGGAAGTCCTCGTCTACAGAGAACAGCAGGTGATAGATGGTGGGGTTGCCCACCATCACGACCTTGACATCGACGGGTATCGGCTCCGGCGCCAGGCTGGCCGAAGGCACGGCTACGTACTGCTCGCCCAGATTCTCGATGCGCACCTCGCGGCTGCGCAGCGTCCGCTTCAGCGCGTCCCACGCCATGAAGCTGGTCAGCAGGTCGAACGCCTGGACAACGAGAAACCCGCCGTTGGCCCGGTGCATGGCGCCAGAGCGTATCTGCGTGTGGTCAGTGACCATGGCGCCAAGCTGAGCCCGGTACTCCACGCGACCGAACAGGTTGTAGTAGGTCGGGCTGTTCTCGATTACGACCGGAGCTCCCTGCACGCCTTCGTTGCTGACGATAACGTTGACCTGATACCGCTGAGCGATGGCCTCGGCCGTCGGCCGCGTCAGCAGGAACGGCAGCGACGGCTGCTGCTCCTGCGCTTTGAACGCCTCCAGGTGCTCTATGACGTCATCGAGCATGTGGTCGAGGAAGATCTCGACGCGCTCGATGCCGGCGAAGCGCTCGCGCGTCTCGACAAATAGCGGCGAGATGACGAAGCGCGCCACCTGGCGGTCCAGTTCCTCGAGCTTCATCCTCGCTTCGGTTTCGAGCCGCCGCGCCTGCAGCACGGTGGCGTTGACGTGGGACTCGATCTCCTCACCCGTTGCCTGGACGCGCTGGCGCAGGTCGTCGGGAAGCTGCTCGAACTCGTCGCGGGTCATCGGCTTGCCGTCGACGAGCGGGACGGCGGCGATGCCGACGGGTGTCGTATTCAATCCGAAGCCACGCTCCCTGGCGTAAGCTTCGAGCTTCGCAAACAGATCGTCGCGCTGCTTCTGGAACTGCCGCGAGAGTTCCTCTCGCTTCTGGTTGTAGGCGTCGGACTCGAACGCCTTCGGGATCTCGCGCTTGCAGCCGTCGACCAGCTTCTCCGTTGCGTCAGCCAGCTCCTTGGCGCGGCCCGCAGGCAGGCTGATGGCGCGGGGGTGCAGCGGGTCGTGGAAGTTGTAGACGTAGCACCAGTCCTGAGGCGCCGGCCGCGCCGCGGCCAGACGCTCCAGATAGGACCTGATGGCCGTGTTGCGGCCCGTGCCGGGGTATCCGGCGACGTAGAGGTTATAGCCCGGCGCTGTGACGTTCAGCGCGAACTCCATCGCGCTCAGGGCCCGCTCCTGCCCGATGGTGCCGTCCAGCGGTGCCACCTCGGCCGTCGTCTCGAAACCAAGGCTCTCGGGATCGCAGTCGCGCCGAAGCCGCTCAGGCGCGAGCTTCAGGGGAGCGGCCGCCTCGGCGATGGTCATGCGAAACGCCTTTCCACTAACGCGGTCATCCTACCGCATCCCTTCGGCGGGAACACCACTGCTGGCCCGCCGGGACAAGTTCGCCCCGATGGCGTCATAGCGGCGACGATCGACCAGTGAAGCGCCGCCGCCGGGTACACGCTGCCGAGCCGCCAGCGCAGCCACGCGAAGACGAGGCCGCCCACAAACAGACCCGTCAGGGATACGGCGACGCCCAGCGCCACGGCCCAGGCGGCATCCACCACGCCGCTCTCCGCGACGGTCATGCTGGTAATGACGACGTGCCACAGAGAGAAGACGCCGGCAGTCCACCAGCCAGCCACTGTCACGCCCGCCATCCGCCGGACGGCGGCGAAGAGGGCGCCGCGGAACGCCAGCTCCTCGAAGAGCGCCGTGCTCAGCGGCATGCGCACCCCCAGGTGGAAAGCCAGCGCGGCGCCAGACATGGAGGTTATGCCCTCGTTCTCGATGGGACCGCCTGCGAACCCCGGCGCGGCGGCGAAGAACGTGACGGGCAGGGTCGCCAGCGCCAGCCCGGCGCCCACACCTATGCTCGCGCCGCGCCACAGGCGTCGCACATCGGCGCCGATTTCGGCCGCGCCGTACCCCCGCAGCGCCGCGCCGCACAGGATCAGAGCCAGGAGCCCCAGGTTCAGCCAGAGACGCAGGCCGCCGGGGCCCGCTCCGGGGCCGATGGCGGCCGAAAGCGCGTTGTTGTACACGAGCAGGACCGCCGAGAACGCGATGGCGTCGGCAGCCGCGCGAGCGGAAACGCTTCTTCCCGGCGACGGGCTTCCTACCAGCCCTTCTTCGCCAGAACCGCGCACAGGTCGGACGTGCGGCACGAGTAGCCCCACTCGTTGTCGTACCACGACACGACCTTCACCATGTCGCCGTCCAGGACCATCGTCAGTTCCGCGTCGACGATGGAGCTGGCCGGGTTGCCCTTGAAGTCGACGCTTACCAGCGGGCGCTTCTCGACTTCGAGGATGCCCTTCATCTTGCCTGCCGCCGCGTCCGCGAGCGCCGCGTTGACTTCGTCCGCCGTGACCGTCCGCCCTACGTCGGCCACGAAGTCTACGACGGATACGGTCGACGTCGGCACGCGGAACGCCATGCCGTGGAGCTTGCCCTGTAGTTCCGGTATGACCAGCGTAACGGCCTTAGCCGCGCCGGTGCTGGTAGGGATGATGTTCACGGCCGCGGCGCGCGCGCGGCGCAGGTCCTCGTGCACCACGTCGAGGATACGCTGGTCGTTGGTGTACGCGTGCACCGTCGTCATGAGGCCGCGCCGGACGCCGAAGGCGTCGTGCAGCACCTTGACGACCGGCGCGATGCAGTTGGTGGTGCACGACGCGTTGGAGAGGACGTGGTGCCGCTTCGGGTTGTACATATCGTCGTTGACGCCGAGCACCAGGGTCAGGTCCTCGTTCTTGGCCGGGGCGGAGATGATAACCTTCTGCACACCGTCGCGGAGGTGCGCCTTCGCCTTCCCGGCGTCGGTGAAACGCCCCGTGGACTCGACGACGATCTCAGCGCCGACGTCGCCCCACGGTATCTTGCCCGGGTCCGTCTCCTGGAAGACGCGCACGGTCCTGCCATCAATGGCGAGGTTGCCGTCCTTCACCTCGACGACACCCGGATAGCGCCCGTAGTTGGAGTCGAACTGGAAGAGATGGGCGTTGGTCGCCGGATCGGTGAGGTCGTTCACCGCCACGACGTTCACCTCGCCGCCATGCCGCTCCTGGATGGCCTTCAGGACCTGCCGGCCTATGCGGCCGAACCCGTTGATGCCGACGTTGACTGCCATGGGGGCTCCTCCTGAGCGCTGCGCGCGCCGTAGGGGCGCGCCCTACGAGTTGCTTCTCTATGGTACGACGGTCACGACAGCTTCACGGCCGTGCCGGAGGCGGTGACCATGAGCATCGACCCACCGACGGTCTCGTAGTCGATGTCCACCCCGACGACGGCGTCGGCTCCCATCTCCTGCGCCTGCTGGACCATCTCCTCGAGCGCCGTCTCGCGCGCCTTCCGCAACTCTTTCTCGTAGCCGGCGGCCCGGCCGCCGATGACGTTCCGGATCTGCGCGCCAATGTCCCGGAAGATGTTCGCGCCCAGCAGCGTCTCGCCAGCCACGACACCCAGGTACTGGGAGATGGGCCGGCCATCCACGGCGGTCGTCGTCGTGACGATCATGGCCCTCTACCTCCTTTGGCGACTCCGTCCCCTCGCGAGAATCGAGTCTGCGACCAGGGGCCAGTGTACGCTGGTGGCGGCCGACAGGCTACACTGTCCTTAACTAATGTCCCGCAACACGCCATGAGCCGCTTCTTCGACCTCCGCCGAGCCATCCCGGCGCTGCTGTTCGCCAGCGGCGCCGTAGCCCTCGCCGCCTGGCTCGCCCTGCGCGGGAGCGGCGACGCCGGAATCACGCCGTCCGGCGTCACCATCGAGCGCGCCCGGCTCCTTGACCTGCCTCCCGGTCTCGGAAACGAAGGCGCGAGCGCCGGCGTCGAGATCGGGGACGCCGCCCGCGACTTCGAGGGTATGGCGCCCGATGGCAAGCGTACGCGCCTGTCGGACCTGCGCGGACGCGCCGTCGCCATCAACTTCTGGGCGACCTGGTGCGCGAGCTGCCTCACCGAGATGCCTATGCTCCGCGACGTACAGAAGGGGCTGGGCGGGCCGGACGTAATCGAGGTCGTCGCCGTCAACGCCGGCGAGCGCGTTGACGACGTCATCCCCTTCCTCGACCAGCTTGACGCGCCGGAGATGCGCGTGGTCATGGACCCCACGACCGCAGTGACCGACGGCTACGGCGTCTACGGCCTGCCCCTGACCGTCTTCGTCGACGCCGATGGCGTCATCCGCGCGAAGTACGCCGGGCAACTCGACGAAGAGCTGGCTCAGGAGTATGCGCAGGCGGCTGCGGCCGGGGCGACAGGCCGCGAACCGCCCTTCAAGTTCCGCTTCGTCTTGCCGGTCGAGGTGCGCGAGCACGTACTCTGGGTCGAAACACCCTCGCCGGGGACCGTCGTGTACTCCTCCAAACGTCTGCGCTGCGACGACGCCTACTGCGCCGCGTCCGTAGCCGACGCCGCCGCCGCGCTGCCCGGCGTCACGTCCGCCGTCCACGACACCGAGGCCGACCCGCCGGCGCTGACGGTGACCTTCGACCCGGCCGCCACGTCGGAGCCGCAGGTGACCGAGGCGCTGGCCGCCCTGCTGCAGTCGGAACCCGACCCCATCTACCGTCAGGAAGACCGGCCCCTAGAAATCCGGCCGCGCTGAACTTCGCTCACACATGCCTGCCAGAGCCACGGCCCTTCCGGGGAAGGGTAAGCTAGGCGTAGAACATCAAGGCGCCACGCCCGAAGGAGGCCCATCATGACCACCGCCACCCGCATCGAAAGCGACACTATGGGGCCGATGGAGGTCCCCGCCGGCGCCTACTACGGGGCGTCCACGCAGCGGGCCGTCCTCAACTTCCCAGCCACGGGCCTGCGCTTCCAGCGCCGGTTCATCCGGGCGCTCGGAGCCGTCAAGCGGGCCGCCGCCGAGGTTAACGCCGAACTCGGGCTCCTCGACCCCCGCCTGGCCGGGGCCATCGCCCAGGCCGCGGCCGAGGTGGAGGACGGGACGCTCGACGCCCACTTCGTGGTCGACGTCTTTCAGACGGGCTCCGGCACGTCGACCAACATGAACGCCAACGAGGTCATCGCCAACCGCGCGGGCGAGCTGCTGGGCGAGGCGCTCGGCTCGAAGGCGGTGCATCCCAATGACCACGTGAACCGCGGCCAGTCGTCCAACGACGTCATCCCGACAGGGATCCACCTGGCCGCGCTCCTCGCGATGTCCGAGGCGCTCGAGCCCGCGCTTCGCGAGCTGCGCGACGCCCTCGACGGCAAGTCGCGTGAGTTCTGGGACGTCATCAAGACCGGCCGTACGCACCTCCAGGACGCGACGCCAATCCGGCTGGGGCAGGAGTTCCACGGCTACGCCGGGCAGATCGAGCGCGCGCTGCGGCGTCTGGAATACGCCCGCGACGAACTCTCGGAGGTCGCGCTGGGCGGCACGGCGACGGGGACGGGCGTGAACACGCACCCGCAGTTCGCGCGGCTGGTCTGTCGGCGGCTGTCCGAGCGCCTGGGCGTGACGGTGCGCGAGACGGACAACCACTTCCAGGCGCAGGCGACGCTCGACGGCGTGGTGATGGCCTCTGCCGCGCTTCGCACGATAGCCGTGAGCCTGATGAAGATCGTGAACGACATCCGTTGGCTGGCGTCGGGGCCGCGGGCGGGCCGGAGGTCCAGCCCGGCTCGTCCATCATGCCGGGCAAGGTGAACCCCGTGATCCCCGAGGCGTTGTTTCAGGCCTGCGCCTACGCCGTCGCCAACGACGTCGCCGTCGTCCAGTGCGGACAGTGGGGCTTCTTCGAGTTGAACACCATGATGCCGCTGGCGGGCTTCGCCCTCCTGCAGTCCATCGAGGTGCTGGCCATCGAGGTCGAGAACTTCGCCCGGAAGTGCGTCGCGGGCATCGGCGCGACAGGGAGGGGGCCGGAACTGGTCGAGCGGGGGCTGGCCATCGCGACGGGCCTGGCGCCGGTCATCGGTTACGACGCCGCCGCCGAGATAGCGAAGGAAGCGGCCCGCAGCGGCCGCACCATCCGCGAGGTGGCTGCCGAGCGCACGAACCTGACGCCGGAGCAACTGGCCCGCGCGCTCGACCCGGCCTCGATGACCGAGCCGGGCGGGTAGAAGGGCCCCTCCCTTTCCCGCATTCCGCTATACTACCGGCCATCCAACGCCGCCCGAGGAACAGCGATGACCGACGCTAACGGAAGCCGGCCCGGACCCCTGGACGGGGTGCGCATCCTCGAGTTCTCGGAGATTATCGCCGCGCCCTTCTGCGGCATGCTCCTCGGCGACATGGGCGCCGACATCATCAAGGTCGAGGCGCCCGACGGCGAGCCCTGGCGCGGCGCCCAGCCCCTCGGCCTGCGCGAGAGCCGCTGGTTCATCTCCCTCAACCGCAACAAGCGCGGCGTGACGGTCGACCTCCGCGAGCCCGCGGGGCATGAGATCGCCGGGAGGCTCGCCGAGTGGGCCGACGTGGTGATCGTCAACTATCGCCCCGACGTCGCCGAGAAGCTGGGCATCGACGAAGCGACTCTGCGCACTCGCAACCCCCTCGTCATCTACTGCGACAACACCGCCTTCGGCCGCAAGGGGCCGTGGGCGCACCGCCCCGGCTACGACATCATCGCCCAGGCCGTGAGCGGTCTGATGACGCTCGAAGGCAAGACGCTCAACGGCGTGCCCCAGGTGAACCTCCTGCCCGCCGCCGACTTCGCGACGGGGCTAGCGATGGCCTGGGGCATCTGCGCCGCTCTCTACGTCCGAGAGAAGACGGGCGTCGCCCAGCGCATCGACACCACGCTGCTGGGCAGCGCGCTCGCCATCCAGACCAGCCGCTTCATGTCCATCGAGGCCGTCGACTCCGAGCTGCGGCACGCCGCGCTCTCGAAGATCAACGACATCCGGCACGCCGGCGGCAGCTACGAGTCACAGCTCGAGGTCATCCGCGGCGTTCGCCCGGCCATCGGCAACATCTACTACCGCTGCTACCAGACGGCCGACGGATTCATCGCCGTGGGTGCCCTCAGCACGCCGCTGCGACGGAAGCTTCTCGACGTTCTGGGCATGGACGACCGTCGCCTCGGCAAGCCGCCGGTCGACGCCAGCGATCCCGAGGAGCAAGAATACGCCGCCGGTCTCGTGCGCCAGGCCGAGGCCATCCTGCTCGGCAAGATGTCCGAGGAGTGGCTAGACGTCCTCGAGCGCGCGGGGGTCCCAGCGGGGCCCGTGCTGTTCACGGAGGAGCTTCTGGAGGACCCGCAGGTCGTCGCCAACGGCCTGGTGGCGCAGATCGATCATCCGCTGATGGGCCCCGTGCGGATGGTGGGCGCGCCCATCCAGATGTCACAGACGCCCCTGCGCGTGCAGGGGCCTTCGCCCTCGCTCGGCCAACACAACGATGAGGTCATGGCGCAACTCGGCTACTCTCCCGACGAGATCGCCGGCCTGCGCGAGCGCGGCGTCATCGCCGCCCGCCTGGAGAACGGCGACTCGCTGGCCTAGGCGCTTGTCCGCCGCCATGCAGACGGATACCACACGCTCAGACCGCCCGAGCAACCACCGTGTCATGCTGAGTCCTTCCAAAGGAAGGACGAAGCATCTCGCCTAGGCGAGTCGCCTCCGGAGACTGGCGAAACAGCCGGAGCGTCTGGTTTGCAGGGCTAGCAGGGTACTGAAAAACGGGGGAGTGCAGAGGGGCGGAGCCCCTTTGCCGGGGGTCTGGGGGTGTCCCCCAGA
>JBBITS010000077.1:0-10496 GCA_037440665.1 Chloroflexota bacterium | reverse complement strand
CATCGAGGAGTACCACTCGGTCGAGGAGCCGTACTACCTGCCCGTAGACGACGAAGTCGAACTCTTCACTGCGGCGTTCGACCAGAAGATACCCGTGTTGCTCAAGGGCCCGACAGGATGCGGCAAGACGCGCTTTGTCGAGTACATGGCGTGGAAGCTCGGCCGGCCCCTGACCGTCATTCGCGACGGCGAGAAAGCGAAGAGCCGCGCCGCTGCCCAGGGCCTGCCGCTGGTCACCGTCGCCTGCCACGAGGACCTGACTGCCAGCGACTTGGTGGGCCGCTATCTCCTGGAGGGCGAGTCGACCCGCTGGATCGACGGGCCGCTGACGCGGGCCGTCCGCGCCGGGGCCATCTGCTACCTCGACGAGATAGTCGAGGCGCGCAAGGACACGACCGTCCTCATCCACCCGCTGACCGACCACCGGCGCCTGCTTCCCATCGAGAAGCGCGGCCAGGTGATGGAGGCCGCTGACGGGTTCCTGCTCGTGATCTCGTACAACCCGGGCTACCAGAGCGCGCTCAAGGACCTGAAGCACTCCACCCGTCAGCGCTTCATCTCCATCGAGTTCAACCACCCGCCGCGCGAGTTCGAGGCGAAGATCATCGCTCACGAGAGCGGGATCGACGACGACACGGCGAACGAGCTGGCCAAGCTCGGCGAAAAGGTGCGCCACCTCAAGGAGCACGGGCTTTCCGAGGGCGTCAGCACGCGTCTGCTGGTGTACGCTGGCAAGCTCATTGGCAAGGGCATCGCGCCACGCCGCGCTTGCCAGGTCGCCGTCGTCTGGGCGCTCACCGACGAACTCGACGTCCAGCGCAGCATCGAAGAGGTCGTGTCGTCGATCTTCGAATAGAGCCCCTGCTCCCCGCTTGCCCGTCGCGCGGACTGCCCGTAGGCTGTCGAAGATCCGGCCCTGGCGAGCCTGTCCGAGCCTGCCAGAGGGCGCGCCCATGCATTGCGAAGGGAGCGGTAGAGCGTGAAGCGCTACGCGGCCGTGCTCGCGGCATCGTTGACGGTGGCGGCCCTGCTGGCCGTGGCCTGTGGCGGCGACAACCTGGACGAGTCGGTCCCGAAGCCGACGAACACGCCTGAAGGCATGCCCACCGCCACTCCTACCAACACCGACACGCCGGAGCCCACGCCCACCGTCGACCCCAACGCCACGGCGACACCAACCCCGGGAGGAGAGACCACCGTGACCAGCCTCGCCGATTGCACCCGCACGGGAGAGAAGACCTTCAGCGCTGTCCCGCCCATGATCATCGACACGGCGAAGAAGTACACCGCGACCATGTCGGTCGAGGGCAAGGGCGACATCGTCATTGAACTCTTCGACGATCAGGCGCCGAAGACGGTGAACAACTTCGTGTTTCTGGCCTGCAAAGGTTTCTACGACGGCGTGACGTTCCACCGTGTGATCCCCGACTTCATGGCGCAGGGAGGCGACCCCACGGGCACCGGCTCGGGCGGGCCCGGCTACCAGTTCGAGGACGAGTTCTCGGATGAGCTGAAGAACGTGGCGGGAACAATAGCGATGGCCAACCGCGGGCCGAACACCAACGGCAGCCAGTTCTTCATCAACTACGTGGACAACGCGCACCTCGACGGCAAGCACACGGTGTTCGGCAAGGTCGTCGAAGGCATGGACGTCGCGCTGAGCATCACTCCGCGCGACCCGCGCGCCGCCACTGCGCCTGGCGACAAGATCACGCAGGTGACCATCACGGAGGAGTGATGCCCGGCCTGCTCGCCGGCAAGGTGGCCGTCGTCACCGGCGCCAGCCGGGGTCTGGGACGCGCCATCGCGCTGGCCTACGCCGTCGAGGGAGCGTCGGTGGTCCTCGCCGCACGCCCGTCCGCCGATCTGAAAGCCACGACCCAGGACGCCGACGCCCTGAGCTTCGCCATGGCCGTCGCCACTGACGTGCGCGAGGAAGGCGATTGCGTGCGCCTGGCGCAGCAGGTGAACCAGGCATTCGGGCGGCTCGACATCCTGGTGAACAACGCGGGTATATTCGTCCCATCGATGGGAGGCAGCTCGGTGCTGGACGTCGAACCGAAGGGGTGGGACGACGTGTTCGCGACCAACGTTCGCGGCGTGTACCTGGTGACGCGGGCGCTCCTGCCGACGATGAGGCGCGGCGACGGCGGCAGCATCATCAACGTCAGCTCGGGTCTGGCCCAACGCGTCGTGCCGGGCACGGGGCCGTATGCGGCGTCCAAGAGCGCCGTCGAGACTCTGACCCGCGTGCTCGCCGAAGAACTCAGGGAGAAGCGCATCCGGGTGAACGCCCTGCACCCCGGCGGCATCGTCGACACGGCCTTCATCCCGGCGTCGGTGCCCGGCGAAGCGCGGAAGCGCATGCTGCGCCCGCCGGTCATCTGCCCGGCCGCCGTCTGGCTGGCGTCCGGCGAATCGGCGGACGTGACGGGGCAGGTGGTGAACGCCCGCGAGTGGAACGAGGAGCGGGGAATCCGCATCGGCCTGCCAGAGGACTCGCCGGGTACCTGACCATCGCCTCGCGAGGCCAAGGCGGGCTTGACAAGCGCGCATGCGCATCGGATAATACGCCTACCCGCCGAGCCGAGTCTGTCACCACTCCCCCGCCGCTGTCCTGCGAACCGGAAACGACGCCTCCTGTCGCGAGGCTCGTGTAACGTTGCGCGTGGCCGGCGGTTGTTCCTGTTGAGAGGGCGTGCGCCCGGTGCCTGACGGCGGGCAAGGCCGGATGGCGGCTCTGCAAGCGCTGCCAGAACTGGAGGGCTCGATGTCCAGGATTCACGAGGCTGTACGAGCGAAGGGACTGGGCGGCCTGCTGGCGGCCGGGTTGTTGATCGCCGTCTTCGCCAGCGCCGGCTCGGTGCTCGCGTCCGTCTGGACCGACCGCGATGACTACCCGCCCGGCGAGACGGTAACGGTCAGCGGCGACAACACCAACGACGCCGGCTATCTGCCGGGCGAGACGGTAATCGTCGATGTAACAGGGCCCAACGGCTTCGCTGCCTCCTGCGAGGCTGTGGCGGACGAAAGCGGCGCCTGGTCCTGCCAGATAACGCTCTGGGACGACGACCGTGCGATTGGCGCGTATCACTACACGGCCACCGGCGTTCAGTCCGGGGCGAGCGAGAGCGGGGCCTTCACCGACGCTCGCAACTGGGTCCTCGTATTCGCCGGAACCGGCGGCGGCTCCGTGACGATAACGCCGGCCAGTGGCACAGTGAACGCGCCGGCCGGTTGTGGCGGCACAGGTACGAATGCATCCGCACAGACTGTCACTGGCACGTGCTCGCCAAACATCAGCACCTCCGATAACAACACAGTGGTGACGTTTAGCGCTACCGCTGGCGCGGGGTCAGCCTTCGCGGGTTGGAGTGATCCTCAGGGCCTGAGCAGTAACACGTGCGTAGGTACAGCGAACCCGTGCAGCGCCGTGATCGGCTCAAACGCCAGTCTGACCGTCACCTTCAATGCTGCGGCGACGTCCACTCCGACGTTTACGCCGACACACACACCGACCAACACATCTACGCATACCCCCACCCACACGCCCACCAATACGCCTACCCACACCCCGACGTTCACGCCGACGCACACGCCGACGCCGTCAGACACGACGCCGCCGGAGATCACGCCGAACGTCTCGTGCGACGACCCCGGCAACGCGGGCTGGTGCAAGGGCACGATCACGGTGACGTGGTCTGTCACCGACGCCGAGTCGACGGTGTCGTCGACGACGGGTTGCGGCCCGACGACAATCAGCTCTGACACGCCACCGTCCGGGACGACGCTGACGTGCACGGCGACGAGCTGGGGCGGCACGGATTCGGAGAGCGTGACTGCGTACCGCGATGGAACGGCTCCGAGCGTTGGGCTGAATAGCGGCGCGGACAGTTGCGACACGCCGGGCCTGGGCGGCTGGTGCCGGGGAACGCAGACGGCCGGGTTCAGCGCTAGCGACGCGACCTCCGGCATGGCGACGCCCTGCGCGGCGTCGCCCGGCGACACTTGCTACTTCACGCAGTCGACCTCGTCCAACGGGAGCGCGGTCAGCATCCCGTCCGGCCCCGTGTGTGACGTGGCGGGGAACTGCGACAGCGGCATCAGCGCCGGCCCGTACCAGATCGACTCGGCGGCGCCTTCGATTAGCTGCCCGTCTGACCTGACGTTCGAGGGCAACACGGTGGGCGGCTACAGCGGCGCTATTCTAGAGGCCACGGCCACGGACGCAGTTGATGGCGCGCCCTCCGTGAGCAGAGTTCCAGCGGGGAGCTACTTCGCGCTGGGGACGACGCCGGTTACTTGGACGGCGGAGGATGACGCCGGGAACTCGGCTTCGTGCGGCGCGGACGTGATCGTGCAGGACACTACAGCGCCGTCGATCGCAGCGCCTTCGGACCAGACGGAAGAGGGCAACACGGCGGGTGGCTGGACCGGGTCCATCGGCGCGCCGGTCGTGACGGACGTCGTAGACCCGTCGCCAGTTGTGACGAACGACGCTCCGGGGCTGTTCCCATTGGGGACGACGACGGTGACGTGGACGGCGACCGACGCCTCCGGCAACAGCGCCAGTGACACTCAGGACATAACTGTTATTGACACGACGCCGCCGGTGATCGCCTGCCCGGGTGATCAGCTCTACGAGGGCGATACGGCGGGCGGATACGCGGGCGGGGTTGTCGACGCGACGGCGAGCGACATCGTAGACGCGTGGCCGTTGGTGACGAGCGACGCCCCGGGCCTGTTCGCGCTGGGCGCCACGACGGTCACGTGGACGGCCACCGACAGCAGCGGCAACTCTTCGTCATGCAGCAACGTAATTACTGTGCAGGACACGACGCCACCGTCGATCACGGCGCCTCTGGACCAGACGGAAGAAGGGAACACAACCGGCGGCTGGGTTGGAAGCATCGGCGCGCCGGTCGTGACGGACGTCGTAGATCCATCGCCAGTTGTGACGAACGACGCTCCGGGACTGTTCCCATTGGGGACGACGACGGTGACGTGGATGGCGACCGACGCCTCCGGCAACAGCGCGAGCGACACCCAGGACATCACGGTGGTTGACACCACCGCGCCGTCGATCACGTGCCCACCGGACATCACCGGACTCGTCGGCCAGCCGGTCTCGCTGGGCTCGCCGTTGGTTTCGGACATCGTCGACCCGTCGCCCGCGGTCTCCAATGACGCGCCCGGGAGCTTCGGCCCGGGGACGACAATCGTTACCTGGACGGCCACCGACGGCAGCGGCAACTTGGTCTCGTGCGCGCAGAGCGTGACGCTGACCTACGTCTTCAGCCTCTTCCGGCCGCCGGTGGACAACCCGCCGGTGGTCAACCTGGCCCGCGCCGGCAGCACGATTCCCGTGAAGTGGCAGTTGCGCGACTACGCGGGGGCCTACGTCCGCGACCTCTCCGCCGTCGTGTCCATCAAGTCGGCCCCGATGGCTTGCGGCGCCATTGGCTGGCTGCCGGCTGACGAGATCGAGACAACGGCGACCGGCGGCACGTCGCTGCGGTACGACCTGACCGCGGAGCAGTACGTCTACAACTGGGCGACGCTGCGAAGCTGGGCCGGGACCTGCCGCGTCCTCGTGGTGACGTTTGATGATGGGACGAGCTACTACGCCCTGTTCAAGTTCAAATAGCGGTAGCTTCAGCCGAGACTTCACGCGGGAGGCCCCATCAGGGCCTCCCGCCGCGTTTCGGCCTGATTTCCGGCTGGACCCGGCCCGTCGATACAATGACCGGGTGAGAATCGGCATCGTCTCCGACGTCCACTGCAACCACGAGGCTCTGGAGATCGCCCTCGAACGTATGGGGCCGGTCGACGAGCTGCTGTGCGCGGGCGACGCTGTCTACCAGTTCCGCTTCTCCAACGAGGTCGTGGCGCTGCTGCGCGAGCGCAACGCCCGCTACGTCCTCGGCAACCACGAGGAGATCATGCTCGGCAAGTGGGGCGAGCGCGCGCGGTCGGCGCCGGGCGTGAGGAAGGACCTGCTGGCGTACATGCAGGACCAGCCGTACCGCCTGGAGACGCAGGTCAACGGCAAGCGCCTGCTGATGGTCCACGGTTCGCCCTTCGAGGAGAAGTACGACTACCTGTACCCGAACGGGAGCTTCGGCCGCTTCGCGTCGCTGGATTTCGACTACGTGATCCTGGGTCACACGCACTTCGCGATGACCGTTCAGGTGGGTAAGGCGCTGATCATCAATCCGGGGTCGTGCGGGGAGCCGCGCGATCACCGTAACGGGTTTCAGGTCTCGGCCGCCGTGCTCGACACGGCGTCGGGCGAGGTGACGTGGACGGTCTTCCCCGACCCCACGCGGCCGCCGGCCGCGGGCGCGCCGTCGCCGGTAGCTTCCCCGTCAACGTCGCATCCGGCCCTTATCACGACGCCGCAGAACGTCGCCTGGTGGGACAGGTGAGCTGATGGCCGCGCCGAGGCAACTGGTCCGCGATGTCGAAGCGAAGCTCGCCCGCTTTTCGCCGGCGCTGCCCGCCGACTTCCGCGACGCGGCGGACCGGCTCGCCGACGCGCTGGCGTACGAAGACCTGCGCTCGTGGGCCGACGAAGGCGTGGCGCTGGCGGGCCACTCGCTGCGTTCGTGGGAGGCGGCTGTCGACTACTTCCGCGTCAGCCCCGAGGTCGTGCGGTCGCTGCAGCCTGTGGGCTTCCTGCGCTGGGTCCACGCCGGGCGCGAGCTGACCGAGCACTCGTCGGTTATCGCCGGGGCCTACTTCCGGGCGAGTCCTGGCGCCATCCGCTATCTCAGCGAGTACCAGATCACCGAGTGGGCCGCGCTGGGCATGCGCCTGTACAAGGGGCACTGGAAGTCGATCTCGCTCGCCTCGGCGTACTTCACGGTGGGCCCACGGCTGCTGCCCGCGCTGACGCTGGGCGAGCTGGCGCGTCTGGTCGCCCTCATCGAGCAGGTGGGCGAGCGCTCGTACGAGCTGGCGGCGTCGTGTCTGGACGCCTCGCCGCAGCTTTTCGAGGCCTTGCGGCGTCAGGACCGGGCGCCCTTCCTCACGTTGGCGGCCGCCGTCGCCGACATGTCGTGGGCGGATGTGCGCGCGCTGTTCGAGAAGACGCCGGGCCTGCTCGGCCCCATCGAGGAGAGCCAGCGCGCGCGTCTGCTGGAGCTGGGCGCCACGGTTTCGCGCGAAGTCGGCCGCCACGCGTTCCCGCTATTCGCCGAGGCGCTGACGGCGATGGCCGCGGTGTCCCAGGACTCCCACGAGCACCTGTGCTCGCTGTCGGAGGAGCTGGCTGTGGGGTCGCCAGTGGCGGCGATGGAGTTCCTGAAGAGCGCGCCCGAGGTGCTGAAGCGGGTGAAGGTCGGCGATCTGGCGCGCTGGCACGCCGCGGGCCACGCCATCCTGCGTTCGTCGCGCGAGGGCGGCGAGGCCTACTTCCGTATGGAGTCGGGCAAGGGCGAGGAGGTGCTGCAGGCGCTGACCTCGCGTGTCGATCTGTCGCGCATCGGCGACGTGCTCCGCCTCTACTGCAAGGCTCTCACCGGCACCAACGTCTCCATCCACCCGACGGGCGAGCTGGCCGAGAAGGGCATCGGCTGGGTTTCCGAGCGGCTGCCGACGACCGAGGGCACGACGGTGTACCTGCCCGAGTTCGTCGAGGAGCACGTCGACAAGCGCGACAACTTCGCCGTGTACAAGGTGTACGCCACGCACCAGGCCGCGCACCTAGAGTTCGGCAGCTTCCGCTTCCGCTTCGACCGGCCGGGAGCGCTGTACGGCGCCGAAGGCCGCGCTGGGCGCGAGCGGGAGCGGGCGAAGGCAGAGAAGAAGGCGCGCAGACGGAAGAAGACGGCTGAGGACGGCGGCGCGCCCGTCGGCGGCAAGAAGCCGGCGCCCCTGACGGACATGGAGCGCTACTTCGACCTGTTCGAGGAGCGGCAGCTCGCGGCCGACCTGTTCACCATCGTTGAGGACGCCCGCATCGACTCGCTGGTGCGGGCCGAGTACAGCGGTATCCGCCGGTCGTGGCGCCAGATGCAAGAGGCAGAACTGGAGCACCGCCCCGACGCGCGTTTCCTGCCGCTGCGGCAGGCGCTCCTGGAGAACCTGGTCCGCGCCAGCCTCGACGGCGGGCACCGCATCGTCTGGCCGCGTGCCTTCGAGAACACGCTGACGCGCTCGCTGGCCCTTCTGGCCTCGGTCCGCGTGCCCTACGCGCTGGTGGAGGACTCGGCCGAGGCGACGCTGCAGCTCTACGACCTGGCGATGAAGGTGCCCAACGTGCCGCCCGAGGCGCTGGGCGATCTGGACTGGAACGCGCTGAGCGAGGAGACGCTGCAGGCCATGATGGCGTCGGCGCCGGCCGGCGATACCGACGACACGCTTCCTTTCCCACAGGGCGAAGAAGTCGAGTACGAGAGCCCGCAGCAGGTCGACTTCCGGGGAGATTTCAAGCCCGAGCTGGTGCAGCTCCTCATGCGCCTGCGGATGCAGGAGGGCGACACGCCGCCCGAGCTGTCGCCGCTGACGGCGGAGCAACTGAAGGAGCTGCTGGAGAAGAGCGTCGAGATCAGCGTCGGCGCCATGGCCGAGGCCGATCTCGCATCGACCATCGGCCTGTTTCTCTCGAACCTCGAGAAGGAAGCGGGCACGCCGATCCCCGACAACAAGCTGGAGCTGCCCGACGGCACGCCGGTCGAGGACGGCATGGGCGACGAGGAGGGCGGCGAGCTGCCCCGCGAGGTCCGCTATTTCTACTACGACGAGTGGGACTTCCGGGCGGCGGACTACAAGCCTGGCTGGTGCCGCGTCGTTCAGCAGGCCCTGGAGGAGGGCAGCGAGGACTTCTACGCGAAGACGCTGCGCGACCACGCGCCGCTGGTCAACGAGACCCGGCGTCAGTTCGAGCTGCTCAAACCCGAGCTGTTCCGCAAGCTGAAGGCGCAGTACGACGGCGAGGAGTTCGACCTCGACGCCGTCGTGGACTATGCCATCGAGCGCAAGGGCGGTTACAGCTACACCGACAAGGTGTACTGGCGCCGCAACAAGATCGAGCGAGACGTCGCCGTGGCCTTCCTCTTGGACATGAGCGCGTCGACGGACGAGGAGATCGAGAAGCGGCGCCAGAGCTACCAGGAGGCAGACGACTTCGACGACGATCCGCGCAAGTACTTCCAGTGGCTGGCCCAGCGCAAGGCGCAGCACGCCGTGGACCCGCCCAAGCGCATCATCGACCTCGAGAAGGAGAGCACGGTCCTGCTCATCAGGGCGCTGGAGACCATCGGCGACGCCTACGGCATCTACGGCTTCTCAGGCTACGGCCGCGACAACGTCGAGTTCTACGTCATCAAGGACATCAGCGAGGCGTTCTCCGACCGGGTGGCGCGCCGCATCGACAAGGTGTCGCCCATCCGCAGCACGCGCATGGGCCCGGCTATCCGCCACGTGACGTCGCTACTGGACGGCTACGACGCGAAGGTGAAGATCCTCTTCTTGGTGTCGGATGGCCGGCCGCAAGACCACGGCTACGGCCGCGACCGGACGGAGAAGGAGTACGCCATCCACGACACGAAGATGGCGCTCACCGAGGCGCGGAGGAGGGGCATCACGCCCTTCGCGCTGACGGTCGACAAGGAAGGCCACGACTACCTGGGCCAGATGTGCGAGGACATGGGCTATGAGGTGGTCGCCGATATCGAGGCGCTGCCGTCGCGCCTTCCCACGCTGTACCGCCGCCTGACGCAATAGCGAAGGCCGCGAGACGCGCCCGCGGCCTTCGGTCAGCTACGCTTCGTGTGTGCGGATCAGGGCGCGCTATTCGCCGGCTCGCGCTCTTCGCCCTCGGCGGGCGGGTGCGCGCCGGTCTCCTGAGCGCGGCGCTTCAGCGCCTCGGCCTCATGTCCGCGCGACACGACGTACACGTTGGGACACGACGCGCACATGTACACGTCGGAACCCTGCTGGATTGCGGAGGGGCCGTACTTTTTCAACGTCCCGCCACACAGTAGACACCGCATCATCGCTGCGACCCCCTTCTTTGCACACCTCCAGTATGACATGCGCCAGAGGCTGGCGTTAGGGGCCAATCGGGATCGAAGGGCGGGGCCGGTAGGCCGGTGAAACGTTCACCGGCGTGGGTCAGAAAGCTCAGGCTGCGGCGGGCCGGAGTTCCCGGATCTCGCGCTCGCGCGCCGACATCTCGAAGGTGGCGAAGCCGGTTTCGCGCGCCCTGCGCTCCAGGGCCTCGGTCTCGTAACCGCGGGTGAGCTGGTAGACGTTCGGGCACGACGTGCAGAAGTAGACGTCGACGCCGGCGCGCTCGGACGAAGCCCCTCGCTTCTTCAATGAACCGCCACAGAGAAGGCACTGCATCCTTACCACCTCGCATTCCCGGCGGACCCGGGCCTGCAACTGACCGCTGCCCCCTTGCTATGGAGAGTGTCGGCAGTTTCCGGCGGGTTGATAGGGGTTGACGCCCCCCAATGCAAGGGCAAATCCGTACGGGGCCAGCCGGG
>JBBITS010000076.1:0-10510 GCA_037440665.1 Chloroflexota bacterium | reverse complement strand
CGACATCCCCCTCTCCGCGTCGCGCGGAGAGGGGGACCGAGGGGGTGAGGTGGAAGGCGAGTTCAACCGTTTGACTCGCTCACCTGCTCGGCGCACTGCCGTCGGCTGTACCACCTATTTTGTCAATGACCAACATGGTGGCCGGCAGGGAAAGACGGATTGCCACCTGCCTTCGCAGAGAAAGATGCACGGCTGGTCAATTGCCGGCCGCGCCTGGAACCGAGGGAATCACCGTGAAAGCTGCTGTCATCTACGAGGCCGGTCCACCGGAGGCGCTCCGCTACGAGGACGTGCCTGACCCCGTCTGCCAGCCCGACGGCGTCGTCATCGACGTGCAGGCGATCAGTATCGAGGGCGGCGACACGTTGCATCGCGCGCACGACCAGCTTCAGCGCGTGCCCCACATCGTCGGCTATCAGTGCGCGGGCGTCATCCGCGAGGCCGGCGCAGACGTGCGCGACCGTCAGCCCGGCCAGCGCGTCGTCGCTGTCATGACGCACGGGTCGCACGCGTCGACGGTGGCCGTGCCGGCGGCGTCGACGTGGATCGTGCCCGATGGCCTCGACATCGAGGCCGCCGCCTGCGTTCCCATCCCGTTCGGCACCGCCGACGACTGTCTGTTCGAGTTCGGGCGTCTGCGGGCAGGGGAGACGGTGCTGATCCAGGCGGGCGCGGGCGGCGTCGGCCTCGCCGCGATCCAGCTCGCGAAGCGCGCGGGCGCGACGGTGATCGCCACGGCGTCGAGCGACGAGAAACTGGCGCGCCTCAAGGAGTTCGGTCTCGACTATGGCGTCAACTACCGCACGACCGACTTCGTCGCCGCCGTGCGCGAGCTGACGGCCGGGCGCGGCGTCGATCTGGTCGTCGATTCCGTGGGCGGGAAGACGCTGCAGGGCAGCCTGGAATGCCTGGGCTACCGGGGCCGCGCCATCAGCGTCGGTCACGCCGGGCGCGACGAGACGCCGGTCAACGTGCGCGTTCTATCGCCAGGCAACCGGTCGCTCACCGGCGTCTTCCTCGGCGCGGAGCTGATGGTCAACGCGGCGCGCGTCCACGCCATGATCGCCCGCCACCTCGACGACGTCGCGTCGGGTGCGCTGCGGGTCGTTATCGACCGCACGTTTCCGCTGTCCGAGGCGGCGGCGGCCCACGCCTACGCCGAAAGCCGCCAGGCCTTCGGCCGCGTCGTGATGATCCCGTGAGGTCCGCCGTGGCGCGACGTCTTCCGCAATGACCAGCGATCCCTCATTGCGCTCGCGATGGCTCCGGCAGGCGGACGCCGAACTCCTGCGCGACTGCCGTGAGGAGCGCTATCGGGCCAGCGGCCCCGGCGGCCAGCGACGGAACAAGGTCGAGACGGCGGTCCGGCTGCGGCACCTGCCGTCGGGCGTCGTTGTCCAGGCCGAGGAATCGCGGTCCCTGGAGGAGAACCGGACGCGGGCGCTGAGACGTCTGCGTCTGCGTCTGGCGATCGAGGTCCGGGAGACGTTCGACCTCGGCGCGCCCGCGCTGCCGCCGGAGTTCGTGGCGCAGCGGACGCCGGAGGGGCGTATCGCCGTCAACCCGAAGAACCCAGCATACCCGATCGCTCTCGCCGTGGCGCTCGATGCGCTGAGCGCGGCGGGCGGGAGCTACGCCGTCGCCGCGAGCGCCCTCGGCGTCACGACCAGCCAGCTCTTGCGCTTGCTGCGCTCGGACCCGCAGGTCTGGCGCGAGATCGACGAGCGCCGCAAGGGTTGACGGGCGTCAGAGGTTCGCGCCGCCGTCGACGATGAGGGTCTGGCCCGTCACGAAGTCGGCCTCGACGAAACCGAGGATGGCCTGGGCGACGTCGGCCGACGTTGCCACGCGCCCCAGGGGCGTCTGAGAGGCCGTGCGTTGCTTCATGGGCTCGAAGGCGGGCCCCAGGCCCTGGCGCAGCCAGCGGGTGTCGATGAACCCCGGTGCCACGCAGTTCACGCGGACCTTCGGCGCCAGGGCTCGCGCCAGGCCGATGGTCATGTTGATGACGCCGGCCTTGGAGGCGGCGTAGGCGATGGAGCTGCCGATGCTCTTGACGCCCGCGATGGACCCCACGTTGACGATGCAACCGCCCACGCCCTCCTGCATGAGCTTCGCGACCGCCCGGCAGCAGAAGAACGCGCCTTTCAGGTTCACTGCCAGAATGCGGTCCCACATTTCCTCGGTCATGCCCTCGAGGTCGTGAAAGGGAACGAAGTAGGTGGTGGCTGCGTTATTGATCAGGATGTCGACGCCGCCGAAGGCGTCGAGCGTCTGCCGGACCATCTCGCGGACCTCGGCGTCGTTGGAGACGTCGGTGTGGACGAGCAAGGCCTTCGCCCCGGCGGCTTCCACATCAGCCAGAGCGGCGCGGGCGTCATCCTCGCCACGGGAGTAGTTGATGACGACGTTGGCCCCGCGACGGGCGAGCTGGAGGGCGGTCTCGCGGCCCACGCCGGCCGAGGAGCCGGTAACGATGGCGGTCTTGCCCTTGATGTCCACAGGGGGCCTCCTGCTCGTGTCTGGCGGCGGGCGCACCATAGCAGCGCGCCGACGCGGCGGGCAAATTGACAGAACGTGTGCAGGGCCAGCCTTCCGATGATAGACTCACGTCCAATGGCGCGGAATCTGAAAGCGCTGGTCCTCAGCGGCGGCAAGGGGAGCCGCCTGCGGCCTCTGACCTACACGGGGGCGAAGCAGCTCGTGCCCATCGCCAACCGGCCGGTCCTATTTTACGCTTTGGATGACCTGATCGAAGCGGGTATCAGCGACATCGGCATCGTCGTCGGCGACACCGAGGATCAGGTTCGCGCCGCAGTCGACGGAAGCGGATTCCAGGCTAACATTAGCTACATAAAACAGGACGCTCCTCTGGGTATAGCCCACGCCATCAAGGCCGGCCGCGCCTTCCTCGGCGACAGCCCGTTCGTGCTTTTTCTCGGCGACAACTTCATCCGCGAGGGCGTGGTCCAGCACGTCGAGCGCTTCCGGCAGGGGGCTCACGATGCCGGCGTGCTTCTGAAGGAGGTCGACCGGCCGCAGGACTTCGGCGTCGCAGAGTTCGAGGGCGAGCGCCTGGCCCGCGTCGTCGAGAAGCCGGCGAACCCGCCGACCAACCTTGCGGTCATCGGCATCTATTTCTTCACCGCGCGCGCTCATGAGGCCGTCGATGCCATCCGGCCGTCGGCGCGCGGCGAGTTGGAGATTACCGACACCATCCAGTGGCTCATCGACCACGGCGCCGACGTCCGGGCCGAGCAGGTCGAGGGCGTGTGGATCGATACCGGCAAGCACGACGATCTGCTGGAGGCGAACCGCCTCGTGCTCGAAACCATCCAGGGCCGCGTCGAAGGGACGGTCGATGAGCACTCGAAGCTTCACGGCCCGGTAGTTCTGGAGCCAGGCGCCGTCGTCGAACGCAGCGTCATCAGCGGCCCCGCGGCCATCGGACGTGACACGCGGATCATCGACAGCTACGTCGGTCCCTTCACGTCCATCGACCACGGCTGCGTCATCGAGCAGAGCGAGATTTCGGGCAGCGTCATCATGGAGAACACGAAGGTGCGCGCGCTGGGGCATCGCATCGAGCACAGCCTCATCGGCCGTAACGTTGAGTTCACCGGCGACCAGCGCAAGCCGCGGTCGTACCAGGTGGTGCTGGGCGACTACAGCAAGGTCAGCGCGCCGTAGAGGACGTCCATGACGCGATACCTGGTCACCGGCGGCTGCGGCTTCATCGGCTCCAACTTCGTCCGCCAGCTTCTGCGCGAAGAACCGGACGCCGTCGTCACCAACCTCGACGCGCTCACCTACGCGGGCAACCCGGAGAATCTGCGCGACCTCGAGAACGATCCGCGCTATCGCTTCGTCCACGGCGACATTCGCGACGCGGCCGCTGTGCGGGAGGCCATGCGCGACGCCGAGGTCGTCGTGAACTTCGCCGCCGAGACGCACGTCGACCGCTCGCTGATGGACGCCGGCGACTTCGTTCAGACCGACGTCTACGGCACGTTCGTGCTGTTGAACGAGGCGCGGCAGGCGCCGCCGGGCCAGCTCCGGCGCTTCCTGCACATCAGCACCGACGAGGTGTACGGCGACATCCCGCCCGGGAAGTCCTCGAAGGAGGGCGACGCTCTGCGCCCTCGCAGCCCCTACAGCGCGAGCAAGGCGGGCGCCGAGATGATGTGCCTCGCGTTCTTCGAGACCTACGGCCTGCCAGTGGTCATCAGCCGGGGCAGCAACACTTTCGGTCCCTACCAGTACCCGGAGAAGGTCCTGCCCCTGTTCATCACCAACGCTCTCGACGACCAGCCGCTGCCCCTGTACGGCGACGGGCGGCAGGTGCGCGACTGGCTCTTCGTCGAGGACCACTGCCGGGCCCTGCGCGTCATCATCGACCGGGGCGAGGACGGCGAGGCGTACAACGTGGGCGGCGGCAACGAGCGGACTAACATCGACGTCGTGACGGCCGCGCTGGACCTGCTGGAAAAGCCCCACTCGCTCATCCGCTTCGTCGAGGACCGCATGGGCCACGACCGGCGCTACAGCCTCGACACGTCGAAGATCGCGGCTCTGGGCTGGCGCCCCTACACCTCGCTGACCTGGGAGCAGGCGCTGGCGGAGACCGTGCGCTGGTACCGCGACCACCGCCCATGGTGGGAGCGCATCAAGCTCGACGGCGCGTACCAGGAGTACTATCGCCGTCAGTACGGAGAGCGCCTGGCCCAGGCGTCGGCGGAGCCTGCGGGCGGGTAGGGTTCCCCACTCGCTTGCGCCATCCCCCGGCATTTTCCCGGCCGTTGGCCTGCGATTTACACTTCCGTTACCGGCGTGGCCGATGCTTACAGAGGGGTGACCTTCCGGCTGCCCGCCGCATCATCCGTTCCGGAGGTTTGACGTGAGCGCCAGCGCCAACAAGGTCCTGGTCGTCGACGACGACAGCAGCATCCGCGAGCTGGCGACCATGTACCTGCGCAAGGAGGGCTACGACGTCGCTCTGGCCGCGGACGGCCCGTCTGCTGTGGACGCCGCCCGGCGCGAGAAGCCGGCCCTGGTGGTGCTCGACATAATGCTGCCGGGGATGAGCGGCTTCGACGTCTGCCGTGAGTTGCGCCGCGACAGCAACGTCCCCATCCTCATGCTCACAGCGCGGAACGAGGACACCGACAAGATCGTCGGCCTGGAGCTGGGCGCCGACGACTACCTGACGAAGCCGTTCAACCCGCGCGAGATGGTGGCGCGCGTGAAGGCCATCCTCCGCCGCGCCGAGGCGGGCGGCCACGAGGAGCGCAAGGAGTTGCGTGTCGGCCCGCTGGCGATATACCCCTTGAAGCGCGAGGCCCGCGTGAACGGGCGCCTCATCCAGCTCCGCGCCAAGGAGTTCGACCTCCTGATGGCCTTCGCGTCGGAGCCGGGCCGCGTATTCACCCGCGAGCTTCTCCTCGACCAGGTGTGGGGCTACAGCTACTACGGCGAGACGCGCACCGTCGACGTCCACGTTCAGCACCTGCGCGCCAAGCTGGCGGACTCCGGCGTGGCGATCCAGACCGTGCGCGGCGTAGGCTACAAGCTGGTGGAAGGCGCCGAGGAGTAGGCCCGCGCCACGGGAGGTTAGCCCCGTGCTCTCGTCGCTCCGCCTTCGTCTCTACGCGGCGCTGGCGTTCGTCATCGTCGTGACGCTGGCCGTGGCGGGATTCGCCTTCTACTTCCCCCTCGGCGGCTACCGCGACCAGGTGGCGACGGGCACGCTGCGCGAGGTCGCGCTGCCCATCTACTACAGCTTCACCGTCTTCGGCGACAAGCCCGACGCCGGCGAGATCGCCACTTACCTCCGCCTCCAGGCCGAGCAGACCGACCTCATCGTCCTGCTGCTGGACCGCGACGGCAAGGTCGTCCGCGAGGCCGCCAGCGACGTCTCGCTGGCCGGCGAGCAGTTCACGTTGCCCACCGACGCGTCGACGCGGACCGACTTCCGTAACCTCTACGAAGGCGAGCACCGGACGGCCGACGGCCGCGACCTGCTGTACATCGCCATCCCGTTGCCCGTGGGCAACCGGCCCGCCGCCGGGTTCGTCTTCCGGACGCTGGTCGTCGCCATCCCGAAGGACGACGCCCAGAGCATCATCGGCGACCTCACGCCGCGCCTCTTGCTGGCGGGCGTCGCGGGGCTGGCGGCGGCGGCGCTGGGGGCGCTGGTGGTGTCGCAGGGGCTCTACGGGCCGCTGGCCCGCGTCACGCGGGCTGTCAGGGCGGTGGCCGGCGGCGACTACCGCCAGAAGGTCCCCGAGAGCGGACCGGCCGAGATCCGGAGCTGGCGACGGACGTCAACGAAATGACGGCGGCGGTCCAGCAGTCGCAGGAGACGCTGCGCGAGTTCTTGATGAACGTGTCGCACGACCTCAAGACGCCGCTGACGTCGATCCAGGGGTTCGCGCAGGCGCTTAGCGACGGCACGATCTCGGACGACGAGGGCAGGCAGCGCGCGGCGCGCGTCCTACACTCGGAATCGCGGCGCGTGCTGCACCTGGTCGAAGAGCTGCTGGACCTTTCGCGCATAGAAAGCGGGCAGACGCGCATGGACCTGCGTCCGGTGCGGCTGGGCGACATCTTCGCGCACCTGCGCGACGTGTTCTCGCTGCGGGCCGAGGAATCGGGCGTGACGTTCGAGGTCGCCGACGGCGCGCTGCCGTCGGTGCAGGCCGACGAGGACCGGCTGGAGCAGGTGCTGGGCAATCTGCTGGACAACGCCTTCCGCCACACGCCGCGCGGGGGCGCCGTGAAGCTGGCCGCGGCTCCGGCGGGCCGGGGCGACGTGGCGATCACGGTGGCCGACACCGGCGACGGCATCCCGCCCGAGGAGCTGCCGCGCATCTTCGACCGCTTCTACAAGGCCGACGGCTCAGCCGGGGGCACGGGCCTGGGGCTGGCGATCTCGAAGCAGATCGTGGTGGCGCACGGGGGACGGATCAACGTCGAGTGCCCGCCTGAGGGCGGCAGCCGGTTCACCGTGACGCTGCCCGCGGGCGCAGAACCGAGAACCTAGAACTCGGGCGCTCTCCAGCGCTTCAGTTCCCGCTTCCAGCCTCAGCCGTCTAGTTCCGCGGCAGGCCGAGGCCGCGCTGGGCGATGATGTTGCGCTGGATCTCGCTGGTCCCGCCAGCGATGGTGGACGAAACCGACGTCACGTATCCGTACGTGAAGCGGCCGTCGTAACCGCGCGAGGCGTCCGTCTTGCCGTAGACGACTCCGTAGGGACCCAGCAGCTTGACGCCCAGCGCCGCGATGCGCTGCTGCATCTCCGACGTGAACAGCTTGCTGGCCGACGCCTCATGGTTCGGGATGAGTCCCTGCGCCTGCATGCTGACGACGCGGTAGGAGAACATCCGGGCCACCATCGCCTCGATCCAGCGGTCGGCGAACGCCATCTGCCAGCTTCGCTTGCGGGCGTTGACGGCGACCTGCGGGTTGTTGCGCACGAACGCGATCATCCGCTCGAGCTGCTTGCGGATGCCGACGGCGTTGCCGATGCCCGAGCGCTCGAAGTCCAGCGTCGTCGTGCCGATATACCAGCCCCTGTTCTCTTCGCCGACGCGGTTCTTCGCGGGCACGCGCACGTTCTCGAAGAACACCTCGTTGAACGTCTGGCTGCCGGTCATCGTCGTCAGCGGACGCACCGTGACTCCTGGCGACTTCATGTCGATCAGGAAGTAGCTGATGCCGCGGTGCTTCGGCGCGTCGGGGTCGGTGCGGGCGAGCATGTACATCCAGTCGGAGAACTGGGCGCCCGTCGTCCAGATCTTCTGGCCGTTGATGACGTACTCGTCGCCGTCGCGGACGGCGCGCGTGGTGAGCGATGCGACGTCGGAGCCGGCGTTGGGCTCGGACCAGCCCTGGCACCAGTTGACCTCGCCCTTGAGGATGCGCGGCAGGTGCTCGGCCTTCTGTTCGTCGGAGCCGTGGACGATGAGGGTAGGGCCGATCATCATGACACCGAAGCCGCCGAGCTGCGGCGCCTCGTGCTCGGCGAACTCTTCGTTCATGATGAATTGCTCCATGGCTCCGAGGCCCGCGCCGCCGTATTCCTTCGGCCAGGCTGGCGCTACCCAGCCCTTGACCGACACCTTCTCCCGCCACACGGCGAAGGGGCTCCTGGCTTCGGGGCGGGCAAACATCCTGCGCTCTTCGTCGCCTTCGCCTTCCTCCTTCTTTCTGCCGAAGGTGGCCGGAAGCTCCTTCTCCAGGAACTCGCGGACCTCCTGACGCCACTTGGCCTGTGCCGGTGTGTCCTTGAAATCCATGTCGCTTGCGCTCCTCTCGAACGAACGTGGGGCGCGGCCGGTGCGTGGCGCGCCGGGAGCACAATAGCACCTCTGACGGTACCGTCCAACGGCCGTTGGGACCGTGTGGAAAGGGCCACTGCACCGGCCTACCGGAGGGTGCGCCGCTGCGCCGCCCCTGCCATACTGGTCGCGTAGCCACGGAGGGCCGCCAGTGACCTTCGTCGCCCTCGTCTTCAAGAACCTCGTGCGCCAGAAGATCAGAACGAGCCTGACGGTGCTGGGCATCAGCGTCGGCATCACCACGGTCGTGGCGCTGGGCGTCGTCGTGGCGGGTGTGAAGGCCACCTCCGAGCAGATCCTCAGGGCGTACGACTCAGACTTCTTCGTCGCCCAGAAGGGCGCGTCTGACCTCTCGTTCAGCACCGTCGCCGAATCCGAGTGGCGGGCGGTCGACGCGCTGCCCGAGGTCCAGCGCACGATAGGCGCGCTGTTCCACATATCGAAGGTGGAGGGGCAGCCGTTCTTCGTGACCATCGGGGTGACGCCGGAGGACGTCGCGAAGGCGGGGCCGCCGCTTCGCGAGGGCAGCTACTTTAGCGCGGGCGCCACGGACGAGATCATGCTGGGCTCTGGCGCCGCATCGAAGCTCGGGAAGGGTATCGGCGACACCGTCACCATCGACGAGAGAGCGCTGGAGGTCGTCGGCATCTATCGCGCGGGCAACCTCTGGGAGGACAACGGGGCGTACGCGCCGCTGGCGACGGTGCAGAACATCGCGAAGAAGCCGGACGTCGTAACCGTCATCTATACGACGGTGAAGGAGGGTTACGACCCGAAGGAGGTCGCGGACAAGATCGAGGAGGACTTCCCGCTGCTCACCGTAGTCGCGAGCATTGGCGAGTACTCCGAGGTCGACCAGGGCATCGAGATCATGGACGCCATGAACCTGGCGATATCGGCGCTTGCGGTCGGCATTGGCGCCATCGGCGTCATGAACACGATGGTGATGTCTGTCTTCGAGCGCACGCGCGAGATCGGCATCCTGCGCGCCGTCGGCTGGAGCGGCAACCGCATCATGCGCATGGTGGTGGGCGAGTCGCTGCTGCTGTGCGTCGTCGCCGTCGGCGTCGGCGCCGGGCTGGGCGTGCTGGCCTCGCGGGCCGTGCTGCTCATCCCGATCGTCGGGACGTTTCTGGAGTACAACCTCGACGTCTTCGTGCGCGCTCTGGTGGTGGCGGTGCTCGTCGCGCTGGTGGGCGCGGCGTACCCGGCGGCGCGGGCCGTGCGTCTGACGCCGATGGAGGCGCTGCGCCATGAATGACGCCGCGTACGCCATCGAGGTCGCGGGCCTCGTCAAGACGTTCGAGGGCGGCGTCATCCAGGCGCTGAATGGTACCGACCTGAGGGTTCAGCGCGGCGAGTGGGTTGCCGTTGTCGGTCCTTCTGGCTGCGGCAAGTCGACGCTTCTGCACCTCATCGCTGCGCTGGAGCGCGCTGACGCTGGAAGCATCCGTGTCAACGGCCGCGACCTGGCGGAGGAAGGCAACCTGAGCCGCTACCGGGCGCGGGAGGTCGGCCTCGTCTTTCAGCTCCACAACCTGCTGCCGACGCTGAACGCCAGCGAGAACGTGCAGGTGCCGATGTTCGAGGCGGGGCTGCCGGCCGGGCAGAGGCGTCAACGCGCGGAGCGTCTGCTGGCGCTCGTCGGCCTGGGAGGTAAAGAGCGCAAGCGGCCCACCGAACTGTCCGGCGGCGAGCGTCAGCGGGTCGCCGTCGCTCGGGCGCTGGCCAACGAGCCGCCCATCCTGCTGGCCGACGAGCCTACGGGCAGCCTCGACTCCGAAGCTGGGCGGCTATTGCTGGACCTGCTGTCCGACCTGCGCGACAAGCAAGGCCTGACCATCGTGATGGTCACCCACGACCCGGGCGTCGCGGGCCGCGCCGACCGCATCGTGCGCATGCTCGACGGGCGCGTGGTGGGCGAAGAGGTCCTGCGCGAGGTCCTCGCCGGAAGCGCCGTAGCCTCAGGAGCTGCTGGCGACGCGTGAGGGTGCAGCCGCGCCTGAATGAATGAGGGGCCCCGGTCTCCCGAGGCCCCTGGTATCTTCCCGTTACTTCATCGCTGAGGCGCGGCTACTTCTGGACGGCGCTGCTGGTCACGACGCTCGAATGCGTACTGTGCTGGCCGTTGGCCCTGACGGTGATGCGCCACCAGCAGCCGTCCTGCGGGA
>JBBITS010000075.1:5885-10690 GCA_037440665.1 Chloroflexota bacterium | reverse complement strand
GGCCGTCAAGACGAGCCGCCCCGACGAACTGACGCCGCAGGAGATCGCCGCCATCGGGCAACGCGTCGCGCCGCTGTTCCAGCGTTCTCCGCCGGTACGCTTCACCCTCGGGCCGCCCAACGTGCTCAACGAGGCCATCGTCTGCGAGCTGCATGACGACGGCGCGTGGAAGGCCCTGGGCCACGTCGTCGAAGCCTCGCTGGGCCGCGAGCCGGCGGCGGCCATCCTGCCCCACGTCAGCGTCGCGCGCTGCGTCGAGCCGCCCGACAGCGAGGCTCTGCTATCGGCGTTGCGAGGCCTGCGGCAGAGTCACGAACCCGTCCCGTTCACCGTCCGCCGCGTCGAGTTGGTCCGCGCGTGGCTCATCGGCGGCTTCCCGTTCGAAGAGCCTGACCTCGAGACGGTGCGGATGTACGGCCTGCGAGGCTGAGCCGGGCGCTTCCCGGAAAGCCTCCCTCAGGGGGCTTGACAATGTCGTACGTTTGTTCTACTGTTGGGGCCGTCGGCAGGGCAGTATGATGACATCGCGAGCGCTGAACGGCGTGAGGGTGTCAGCAGTTGAGCAGGGAGGCCCCTCATGGCCAGCGCAAGCGCCACCGCTACCAGCGCCAACGGAACCGGCCACGTGGACGACAAGACGAAGGCCCTCGAGATCACCCTGGGCCAGATAGAAAAACAGTTCGGGAGGGGCGCCATCATGCGCCTGGGCGAGGCCTCGGCCGCGATGCAGGTGGAGGCAATCCCCACGGGTTCGCTAGCCCTCGACATCGCCCTGGGCATCGGCGGCATCCCCCGCGGCCGCGTTATCGAGATTTTCGGCCCGGAGGCGGCCGGCAAGTCCACCCTCGCCCAGCACATCATCGCCGAGGCCCAGAAGCTGGGCGGCATGGCGGCTTACATCGACGTCGAGCACAGCCTCGACCCGACGTACGCGGCGGCCCTGGGCGTGAAGATCGACGACCTGCTGGTGTCGCAGCCCGACACCGGCGAGCAGGCGCTCGAGATCGCCGAGGCGCTGGTACGCAGCAACGCCGTCGACATCGTGGTGATCGACAGCGTCGCCGCGCTGGTCCCCCGCGCGGAGATCGAGGGCGAGATGGGCGACTCGCTGCCGGGCCTGCAGGCGCGCCTGATGTCGCAGGCCCTCCGGAAGCTGATGCACGCCATCTCGAAGTCGCGGACGGCGGTCGTCTTCATCAACCAGCTTCGGGAGAAGGTCGGCATCGTCTTCGGCAACCCGGAGACGACGCCGGGCGGGCGCGCGCTGAAGTTCTACTCGTCGGTCCGCATCGACATCCGCCGGGTGGAGAGCCTGAAGCAGGGGTCGCAGATCATCGGCAACCGCGTGCGCACGAAGGTCGTGAAGAACAAGGTGGCGCCGCCGTTCCGCACGGCCGAGTTCGACATCATGTTCACGTCATCGAGCCACGGCATCAGCCGCGAGGGCGACGTCATTGACCTCGGTGTGGAGTACGGCGTCGTGCGGAAGCTCGGCGCGTTCTTCACGTACGGCGAGCAGCGCCTGGGGCAGGGGCGCGAGAACGCGAAGGAGTTCCTGAGGGCGCACCCAGACGTCGCCGCCCAGATCGAACGCGAGGTCCGCGCCCGCGCCGCCGGCCAGAAGGCACCCGTCGCCGTCAGCGCCACGGAGGGCGAAGACGAGGCCGCGGTCGACGAGTAGACCGAGCCCGCCAAACGACGACCCGGCTGATGGAACGCGCCGCATGATCATCACGCTCATCGAGAAGCAGCGCGGGCGAAAGCGCGTCAACGTGCACCTCGACGGCGCGTTCGCCCTCTCGCTCGCCGCCGACCTCGTCATCCAAAACGACCTGCGGCAAGGGCAGGAGGTCGAGCAGCCGTTCATTGAGCAACTGGCCAGCGAGGACAGCCGGCGGCGGTGCATGGACGCCGCTCTGCGCCTGCTGGCCCGCCGCCCGCGCAGCGAGCGCGAGCTGCGCGAAGGTCTGCGACGGCGTCAGTTCGCCCGGCCGCAGGCCGATGAGGCCGTCGCACGCCTGCGGGACATGGGTTACCTCGACGACGGCGCCTTCGCGCGCTTCTGGGTCGAGAACCGCGAGTCGGCCAGCCCGCGCGCGAAGCGCATGCTGCGTCAAGAACTGCTGGCGCGCGGCGTGACGGCCAGTGAAGCGGCCGAGGCCACGTCGGCGGTGGACGACGAGGACGCGGCGCACCGGGCGGCGTCGCGGCGGCTGCGGGCGTTCGCAGATCTCGATTTCGAGACGTTCCGGCGGCGGCTGGGCGGCCTCTTGCTGAGGCGCGGCTTCAGCTACGGCGTCGCGGCACGCGTGATCGCGCGCTGCTGGCAAGAGGCGCAGACGCCGGACACGTTCTAGGTGTCTCTCAGGACGCGCAGGCGCAGACGGTCGATTCTACCGAAGTCGCGCTCATTCCGGCTGACCAGGGTCAGATCGTTGCGGATAGCGGTAGCCGCGATTAGCAGGTCGAAGTCCGCAATCATTCTGCCCCTGGAACGGAGTTCAGCGCGGAGCTGACCGAACGTTCGCGCTGTGTCCAGATCGACGCCAAGGATGTTCGCCGTCGCGGTCAACCGCTCCACGCGAACCTGCTCTTCGACAGGCCGCCGCGATCGCGCGACACCTTCGTACAGCTCTGCGTAGCTGACGACGCTGACGTACGAGTCCTCCGGGGCCAGTTCGCGCAGGAAGGCGACGGCTGGCGCGCGCTGGCGCAGGAAGTCGACGAGCACATCGGTGTCAACGAGGTAGCCCGCCATCTACAGGCGGACTCGCCGCCGCCTGGAGCCCTCGCGGCGCCATCGCGGGAAGTTGCTGGCCACCTCGTCCCAGACGGGATCGACGGGCAGCCGCCGGGCGGCGTCGAGCGCAGCCTCGAACGCGCCGGGCGACGCCTCGCGAAGGACGGGAGACGCTCCGGCTCCCTGGCGCTCGTAGTCGTGAATGGCGATGAGGGCGGCCACGGGCACGCCGCCCTTCTCGATGATTACGTCCTCTCTGGCAAGCGCGCGCAGCAGCTCGCCCAGGTGGACTCTGGCCTCGGTGGCCGGCACCACGCGCTTCTTCGCCTTCATTCCCATATGTTAATCGATATTGATCAATCCGCGCAACCAGACGGTCAAGCCTGGAGGGCGAGAGAGGTCCCCTACCCCATCGCGAGAGCGGCGCGGACGGATTCGATGTGGCGATTGATGATGGTCTGCGGGCCCTCTTCCGTCATAGCCGTGTGCGGCGCGACCTTCCAGAAGAGAGGCTGGTAGCGCTCCCAGTTCTTCAGTATCTCCTGGCCCCTCCTGCTGCCCGTGAGCTGCACGTGCCTCTGGATGAGGCCCGTCAGGATCTCGACGTCCTGGGCGCCGTTCACCCGCTTGATGGCGATCAGCTCGGGGTTGAGTTTCGACGGGAAGTCGCCCTTCTCGTCGAGCACGTAGGCGATGCCGTTGGACATGCCGGCGCCGAAGTTGCGTCCGGTCTCGCCGAGGATCACGACGACGCCCTCGGTCATGTACTCGCAGCCGTGGTCGCCCACACCCTCGACGACGGCCTTGGCGCCGCTGTTACGCACGCCGAACCGCTCGCCAGCGCGCCCTGCGGCGAACAGCATGCCGCCTGTGGCGCCATACAGACAGGTGTTGCCGATGATGACGTTCTGATGGCTTTCGAAAGGCGCGCTCTCAGGCGGCATCAGCGCCAGCTCGCCACCTGTCATGCCCTTGCCGACGTAGTCGTTCGCTTCGCCGCGAAGGATGACGCGCATCCCGCGGTAGAGGAAGGCGCCCAGGCTCTGCCCGGCGCTCCCGGTGAGGTTGACCTCAATGGTCCCTTCGGGGAGCCCCTCGGTGTGATATCTGTAGGCGATTTCGCCCGATGTCTTCGTTCCCACCGTGCGGTTCGTGTTGCGCACCTCGTAGCAGAGCTTGACGGGCGCGCCGTCATCCAGCGCTGCCCGCGCGTCCTCGATGATGTGGTCGTCGAGAGTGCGCTCAGGCCGATCGTTACGCTCCTGCATGCAGCGGATGGGCCGGCCGTCAGGGTCGAACGTCACCATGGCCGAGAGGTCCAGCTTCTGAGCGCGCGGCTTCTGCGGGCGATCCGCCTGCCTCAGAAGGTCCATGCGGCCGACAATCTCATCGAACGTCCGGTAGCCTAGGCCCGCCAGTATCTCTCGCGCCTCCTGCGCGACGTGCGAGAAGTACGTGACGACGTCGTCCGGCGCGCCGGGGAACTTGGCGCGCAGGTCTTCGCGCTGTGACGCGATGCCCACGGGGCAGGTATTCAGATGGCACTGCCGCGCCATCTGGCAGCCGATGGCGATGAGCGCGATGGTTCCGAAGCCGTACTCCTCAGCGCCGAGCATCGCGGCTACGACGACGTCGCGCCCGGTGTGGAAACCGCCGTCGGTCCGCACGACGACGCGGCTGCGCAGGTCGTTCATCACCAGCACCTGCTGCGTCTCCGCCAGTCCCAACTCCCACGGCAGGCCGGCGTACTTGATGGACGACAGCGGCGAGGCGCCGGTGCCACCGTCGTGGCCGGAGATCAGAATGACATCGGCGTAGCCCTTGGCGACGCCCGCGGCGATGGTGCCGACACCCTCCTCGGCGACGAGCTTGACGCAGATTTTGGCGCGCGGGTTCACCTGCTTCAGGTCGTAGATGAGCTGCGCCAGGTCCTCGATGCTGTAGATGTCGTGGTGCGGCGGCGGCGATATGAGCGGCGTGCCCGGCAGTGTGTGGCGGATGGTCGCGATGTACGGCGAAACCTTGTGACCGGGAAGCTGGCCGCCCTCGCCCGGCTTAGAGCCCT
>JBBITS010000075.1:0-5871 GCA_037440665.1 Chloroflexota bacterium | reverse complement strand
CGAGTTCGCTGGCCGCAGCCAGGTAAGGCGCCGTGACGCCGAAGCGGCCCGAGGCGACCTGCTTGATCCGGCTGTTGGCGTCGTCGCTGTTGCGCTTGTTCCACCAGCGCCAGGCGTCCTCGCCGCCCTCGCCGGTGTTACTCTTGCCACCGATGCGGTTCATGCCGATGGCGATGGTCTCATGCGCCTCCGCGCTCAAGGCTCCAAGTGACATCGCGCCGGTCGTGAACCGCCGCATGATGGCCTCGATGGGCTCGACGTCGTCTACGGCAATGGGCGCGCGATCGCTGTGGAACTCCAGCAGATCACGCAGGCAGATGGGCGAGCGGCCGTTCACCATGTCGGCAAACATCCGGTAGTCTGCGTAGTCGCGCGTCTTGGCGGCGTGGTGCAGGACCCGGACCACCTCGGGGTTGTTGCCGTGATACTCGCCGTCCTTGCGGTAGCGCACGAACCCACCAACGTCGAGCTGCACGCCATCCTCCGGCTGAAACGCCTTGCGGTGGCGCCGCAGGACGTCCTCAGCGATCTCGCGCAGGCCGATGCCCCCGACACGCGACGGCGTGCCCGCGAACGCCAGGTCCATGACTTCCTGGTCCAGGCCGACAGCCTCGAAGATCTGCGCGCCGTGGTAGGCGGAGACCGTCGAAATGCCCATCTTCGACATGATCTTCAGAAGGCCGGCGTCTACAGCCTTCTCGTAGTTCGTCTGGGCTTTGACCACGTCAAGGTCCTTCAGTTCGCCCGAGAAGAACATGTGGCTCACCGTTTCGAGCGCCAGGTAGGGGTTCACGCCGCTGGAGCCATAGCCGATGAGGGTCGCGATCTGATGCACGTCGCGCGCCTCGCCCGTCTCGCAGACGATGCTGGCGCGCATGCGCTTGCCCTCGCGGATCAGATGGTGGTGCACGGCGCCCACGGCCAGCAGCATCGGTACCGGCGCATGCGCAACGTCGACGCCACGGTCGGTCAGCACCAGGATGCTGGCGCCCCTGTCGATGGCTTCCGACGCCTGCCGGCAAAGGTCACGCAGCGCTGGTTCGAGAGCGTCGGGTCCGGTGGCCGGGAAGAGCGCCGGCAGCGTCGCCGCGGTGAATGCGCCGTCGTTCATCGCCTTGATGGCGTCGATCTCCTCGTCGATCATCAGCGGCGAAGCCACGTGGAGCAGGCGCGCGTGATCGGGCGTCTCTTCGAACAGGCTGTGGCGCGGCCCCAGGTACGTATCGAGGGACATCACCAGCTCCTCCCGGATCGGGTCGATGGGAGGGTTGGTCACCTGGGCGAACTTCTGCTTGAGATAGTTGGGCAGCAGGCGCGGCACGTCTTCCAGCACGGCCAGCGCCGTGTCGTCGCCCATAGACCACGTCTGCTCCTTGCCGTCCTGCGCCATCGGTTTGATGACGTACTGCAACTCCTCGCGCGTGTAGCCGAAGACCGCCTGCTGCGACGTGAGGTTCATCTCCGGGCGCACGGATTCGATGGAGCACGTCTTCAGGTAGTGGTCGAGGTGAACCAGGTTCTCGCGCACCCAATCGCCGTAGGGGCGGCGCGCGGCGATGTTCCTCTTGGTGTCGTCGTTCCGGTAGAGCGCGCCCCGGGCGGTGTCCACGGCGATCATGTGGCCTGGTCCGAGGCGCCCTTTCTCGACGATCTTCCCGCAATCGAGGTCGAGCATCCCCACCTCGGAGCCCATGACCACGAGTCCGTCGGCGGTGATCTGGTAGCGCGCCGGGCGCAGGCCGTTGCGGTCGAGCGTCGCGGCCACGATCGCGCCGTCGGTGAAAGCGACGCTGGCAGGGCCGTCCCAGGGCTCGCTGATGCAGGCGTGGTACTCGTAGAACTCGCGCACCGCCGGGTCCATGTTGGGCATGTTCTCCCACGCCTCAGGGATGAGCATCATCATGGCGTGGAGCGGGTCGCGGCCTGACAGGACGATGGCCTCGAGCGCGTTGTCCAGCGACGCCGAGTCGCTGTAGCCCTCTTGGATGATGGGCTTGAGGGCGTCGACGTCGTATCCCCAGACCTCGGAGCCCAACTCAGGTTCGCGGGCGCGCATCCAGTTGCGGTTACCCTGTAGGGTGTTGATCTCGCCGTTGTGCGCCAGCATGCGGAAGGGTTGCGCCAGTATCCAGTTCGGGAACGTGTTGGTGCTGTAACGCTGGTGGAAAACCGCCAGCGACGTCTCGAACCGTGGATCGCGCAGGTCGAGGTAGTACTTGCTGAGCTGATGCGCCACCAACAGGCCCTTGTACACGATGCTCCGGTGCGAGAACGACGGGACGTAGAAGTCGCTGACCCCGGCCTCGACGGCCCAGCGTTCAGTGTCCTTGCGCGCGAGGAAGAGCGCGCGCTCGAAGGTAGCGCCGTCCATGCCAGAAGGCCGGCGCACGATGAGCTGCTCGATGCGCGGCTGCGTACGCCTCGCCTGGTCGCCAAGGACGGAGTCGTCGACCGGAACGGCGCGCCAGCCCAGCGCCGTCAGTCCGCGCTCGCCCGCGGCGTGCGCCAGGCGGTACTTGCAGCGGCCGGCGTCATCCTCGTCCTGAGGCAGGAAGACCATGGCCACAGCCAGGTCCGCTGGCTCGCCGCCGTCGTTCCCCAGCTCGCGGACGACGCCCGCGAAGAACGCGTGCGGTATCTGGAACATGACGCCCGCCCCGTCGCCGGTCTTGGCGTCGGCGTCCAGCGCGCCACGGTGTGTCAGGTTCGTGACGCACTGAATGGCCATCTCGAGGATGGCGTGGCTGCGCCGACCCGCGATGTCGGCGACGAAGCCGACGCCGCAGGCGTCCCGCTCCTGCTCAGGCCGGTACAGAGGTGGATAGTTCTTCATCGTCTCCGACTGCCAGATGCATCAACTGCTCGCCGAGGCGGGTGAGGCGGTATTGTACCGCAATTCACAATCTCTGGCGATAGCTTTGCCCGGCTCCCCTCCATCCTCCCGACGAAATCGATTACGTTTGAAGCAAGAACGAGGGCGGAAGCCCTCGTACGACGCGGCGCCGGAAGCTCCGGCGCTGCACTCGGCCCCGCTGGACCGGGAACTCACCCGTGGGTGAGGCGCATCTTACTAGGCCCGAACCTGACGGGGCAAGCCTCCTTACCCGCCCTACCAGATGCCGAGCTGCATCTTCACGTCCTCGCTGGCCATGGTGCGGGGGTCCCACGGCGGGCTGAAGGTCAGACGCGTCTCCACCTGCCTGACGCCCGGCAGGTCCAGGAGCGCATCCTGAATCTGGCCGTCGATGACGGGCCCCAGAGGGCAACCGGGGCTCGTCAGCGTGTAGGTCACGCTCACCGTTCCGTCGTCTTCGATCTCGACTTCGTAGACCAGCCCCAGTTCGACGATGCTCATCTGGATCTCGGGGTCGAAGACATCGTTGAGCCGCTCCATGACGAGTTCCCTGGACAGCAGACCTTTGGTCATTGCTCACCTCGCCAGTCCGAGCGACGCAGCCTCCGGCGCCGTATCCTCAAGAGCGGCCGCGGGCGAAACAGCGGTCGTGGCCGCAGTAACCGGAACAGCAATCGCAGGAGGCGCATCGCTCAGACCTCCTCGTGCGTGACGCGCCCGCCGTCGCGCCGCTGGCGCAGCCCATCCTCGAGGGTGTGCCAGGCGAGCGTCGCGCACTTCACACGGACCGCGAACCTGGCGACACCCTGTAGCGCCTCCAGGTCGCCGAGTTCAGGGTCGGGCTCGACGGTTGCATCTGTCACCATCGCCTTGAACTTCTCCGACAACCGCTTGATGTCCTCAAACGTCCGCCCCTTGACCGCCTCGCTCATCATCGACCCCGAGGCCTGGCTAATGGAGCAGCCCCGCCCGCGAAAGGCGATGCCGGTCAGGCGCTCGCCATCGAACCTGAACTGCAGCTCCAGCTCGTCGCCGCACAGCGGGTTGTAACCCTCCGCGACCACGTCGGGCGCCGGTAGCGGCTCCCGGTTCCGCGGATTGCGGTAGTGATCCAGGATCAGCTCCCGGTACAGCTCGTCGAACTGCGGTTCAGGCGCGGACAGCGTTCCCAAAGACAGCCTGCGACGCCTTGATGCCCTCGGCCAGCGCGTCGATCTCCTCTCTCGTGTTGTAGACGTAGAAGCTCGCTCGTGCGGTCGCCACGACGTCTAGCCGCCGCATGAGCGGCTGGGCACAGTGATGGCCCGCCCGGATAGCGATGCCGTAACCATCGAGGATCTGCCCCAGATCGTGCGGGTGGATCTCGCCGTAGTTGAACGCAACGACGCCCCCGCGGCGCGTGGCGTCTCGCGGGCCGTAGATCGTTATTCCCTCCAGTTCGGACAGCTGCTGCAGGGCGTAGGAAGTCAGCTCGATCTCGTGGGTGCGGACGTGTTCCATGCCCAGCGCCTGGAGGTAGTCGATAGCGGCGCCGAAGGCTATGACGTCGGCGATGTTCGGCGTTCCCGCCTCGAACTTCCAGGGCGGGTCGTTGTAGGTCGCCGTCTCGTACTGGACCCGGCGGATCATCTCGCCACCGCCCAGAAACGGGTCCATGGTCTCCAGCAGGTCGCGCCGCCCGTACAGCACACCCACGCCCGTGGGGCCGAGCATCTTGTGCGACGAGAACGCAAGGAAGTCGCACCCCAGCTCCGCGACGCTCACGGGCATGTGCGGGACGCTCTGGGCGCCATCGATGACGGTGATGGCGGCGCTCTCCTGCGCCAGTTCCACTAGGCGGCGCACGTCGTTGATGGTTCCGAGGACGTTGGACATATGTGCCGCCGCCACAACCCTGGTCCTGGGGCCTATCAGGCGTTCGGTGGCGCCCCAGTCCAGCTCGCCCTCGTCGTCGATGGGTATGACCTTTATCGAGGCGCCAGTGGCGCGCGCGACGAGCTGCCACGGGATGATGTCGCTGTGGTGCTCCATTGCCGTGATGACAATCTCGTCGCCGGGCTTGAGGTTGGCGCGGCCCCAGGCGTTGGCCACCAGGTTGATGGATTCGGTCGTGTTCCTGGTGAACACGATCTCCTCCGCCGATGGCGCGCCGATGAAGCGCGCGGCCTTAGCGCGCGCGTCTTCGTACGCGGTCGTGGCTTCCTCGGCCAGCGTGTGCAGGCCGCGGTGGATGTTGGCGTTGTAGCCCTCGTAGTAGCCGACGAGGGCGTCGATCACCTGACGCGGCTTCTGCGTGGTCGCGGCGTTGTCCAGATACACCAGCGGACGGCCGTGCACCTTGCGCGCCAGGATGGGGAAGTCGCGCCTGATGCGCTCGACGTCAAGCCCGCAGGCGCCCTCAGGAGCCGCGCCGTCGGTGGTCGCCCGGCTGGTCCGCTTCTCTGTCATCCTGCGTCCACCTTCACTTCGTCCCCCTCCACCTGCACTGCATACGTCTTGACAGGCAGGACCGCGGGCAGGGCCAGCACACGCCCGGTCGTCACGTCGAAGCGGGCGCCGTGACGCGGGCATTCGATAGCCTTCCCGTCGAGGAGCCCCTGGTCCAGAGGACCGCCGTCGTGCGTGCATTCGTCGTCGATGGCGTAGAAGGCCCCGGCGACGTTGCAGAGGGCGATACGGGCGCCGTTCACTTCGACGTACTTCACACTCCCCGGCGCTACGTCGGCTGTTTTCGCGACTGTCACGAACGGCATGGCGTTCTCTTGTCCCTCTACCGGGTCTTCAGCTTTTCGTGCAGAGTGCGCGTCACGCGTTCACGCAGGCGCTCCGTCGGAATTCGCTCGATCACGTCGGCGAAGAAACCCTCGACCAGCATCCGCTCGCCCGTCTCGCGCGGGATGCCGCGCGACTCCAGGTAGAAGAGCTGGTCGGGGTCGACAGGGCCGGCCGTCGCGCCGTGGCTGCAGCGGCTGACGTCCCAGGCCTCGATCTCCAGTATCGGTATGGGCGCGGCCCGC